>NZ_JACVUE010000007.1:0-101125 GCF_016624925.1 Leuconostoc sp. S50
TCATTTTACGGACTGAATAAAAATAGTCCATTTTTTTAGTATAAGAGCATAGAGCGGTGGTGAAAGAAGAATGAATCAAATTGATGCTATCATTGTTGATATTCAAAAGATGTTTGCTAAGCAACCTAACACAATCTATGAAGTAAGGGTGGTCGATCAGATATACTCAAAGAAGGTCAATATTTTCTTTGAATACTATAAAATTGGCAAAGCAACACACTCACAACAAATAGCTCGCTTAGACAGTGAGTAAAGAGAACAGATACCTGAAATCATTGCTAAAATACGCAAAGAAACGGGCTTAACAGTTAACACTAATATTTAAACAAAGGGAGTTACAAATGATAATTGATGAACATAGACAATGGCTAATAAATTTTTATAAACAACGTGAATGGTATCAGTATTCACCCTTTATCCGACTCAATTTTTTGATGGAAGAAGTTGGTGAGCTGGCACAAACAGTGCGAGCCATTGAACTGGGGCGTGATCATCCCGGTGAAACATCACAAACACCTAAGGAGCTTAATGAGCATCTCAAAGAAGAATTAGCCGATGTTTTAGACCAGGTTTTGATTTTGAGTGATAAATATCAGTTAGATGTCGACGAACTAATTGTGCAAAGTGAAACCAAATTAAAAAAGCGCTTTCATGAAGACTAAGAATTCATGCTATAATAATAGGCATAAATGATACCAGTGGCATTTACAACGCGCTTAACCGCTGGGTACCGAATGTTATAGTTCGGTAAAAGCTCTGATTATTCAGGGCTTTTTATTTTGTTATGAATTGTGATGACGCGGCCAATATATCATTAGTGCTAAGGCAAGTGACAGAATAATTAGCACCAGCATCGCTAAGATACTTTTGATGCCAGAAGCAATAGCTAGACTTATCAAAATAATTAGTGGTAAATAAAAGTACCAATACGAAATCAAATGACCAACAAATAGGATACTCAAATACAGGATGGTGCCAATGATGTGGCCAAATAGCCAAAATAGAAACATTGCTAATAAACATAAACAAAAAATTAACATGATTTTATCCTCCTAATCAGACAGTTGTGTGAGACAAAGTGAAAAAGGATTCTTCATCACTGAGGGATAATTCAATAGATTCTTAATACCAAAATGCGATTGCTTGTGGAAAGTGCAGACATGACAATCAACTGTGGTTGGATAACCATTAATAAAACAATAATCTGAAAACATCTGTGGCAAGATCCGTAATAGCTTTAGTAATTCGATTCATAATTGTTTTCCTTCTTGTAAAATAATTTCTGTAAATAAAATTTATATTGAATAATTATGTCGCGTACGATATAATTATTTCCAGAGGAGTTAGTCATGATTAAAAAAGGACAATTATATGACGAACTGTGTTTATCGATATATAATACAAATCGTTATTTTCATCGCTTGTATGCAGAACTGTTAGGGGGTTATGAGTTATCTTATTTACAATATATGTCATTGCTCATTATCTATAAGAAAGAAAAAGCGAAGTTGATGGATATTGGCGAGGAGTTAGAGTTGTCCAGTAATACATTAACACCCGTTATTGAAAGATTAGTTAATAAAGAGTGGCTCATAAAAGTCCCTAGTGAATTGGATAAACGTGTAAAATATTTAAAAATATCTGAATCGAAACGCCCAGTTTTTGAGCACATACTGTCAGATGTTGCAGTTGTCCGAGATGAACTAGTGGTGGCTAGCGAAAAATCTGTAATTTCAATGATTACCGAAAATGAGTCTTTGAACAAGACATTACGGGCAATGATTTTATCGCACAATAATAAAATAGAGGAGAAAATTAATGACGAATTATGATGTGATTTTTATTGGTAGCGGACATGCAGCATGGCACGGTGCACAAACCTTAGCACGTGAAGGCAAAAAAGTTGCCTTGATAGAAGAAAATAAAGTGGCTGGGACTTGCACAAACTTTGGGTGTAACGCTAAAATTTTATTGGATGGACCAGCAGAACTAATTCATCATTTGCATCACTATCATGGTATAGGTATTAACGATACACCAAATATTATTTGGCCAGAATTGATGGCATATAAGCACCAAGTGATTGACCCATTGTCTGACGGCCTGGCGCGCATGCTTTCGGTAGATGGTATTGACATTATTGCAGGTCACGCTGAGTTTACTGGTCAACAAACATTAATAGTTAATCATGTAGTATATCAAGCAGATAAGTTCGTGATTGCTACAGGTCAAAAGCCCGCAAAATTAGCAATTCCAGGAGCTGAATTGCTACATGATAGCACCGAATTTTTAGAATTGCCTGAAATGCCAAATTCAATTGTGTTTATTGGTGGAGGCTATATCGCAATGGAATTTGCTTCAATTGCTCGTGCTGCTGGCAGTCAAGTAACCGTTATTGAATATGGTGATCATGCATTATCTGGTTTTGATAGAGAATATTCTCAAGAAGTTGTAGAAGATATGATTGATAGGGGCATACATTTTGATTTTGGACAACGTGTATCTCATGTTTCACTTGATGAAAAGCAAAAATATTTGGTCGAGACAGCTCAAGGTAAAAGATATAATGCTGACTATGTGATGGACACAACAGGACGCGTTCCTAACATTGATAATTTAGGTTTGAAGGCAGCGGGTGTTGAATATAATAAGGGTGGTGTTGTTGTCGATGACTATCTTAGAACTTCTAATCCTAATATTTATGCAAGTGGCGATGTCATTGCGAAAGCTATACCACGTCTCACACCCACTGCTACCTTTGAATCACAGTATATTGCAAAAAAATTATCGGGTGATTCAGATCCCATTAAATACCCCGTAGTACCGTCTATTGCGTTTACACTTCCACGACTGGCTCAAGTGGGGATTTCAGTTGATGATGCGAAAAACGATGAAAGATTACGGATTCAGGAAATTCCTTATGGTCAACTCATTCGCTTTCAAACATTGAATGACGTTAAAGCAAAAATTAAGCTTGTAATTGACCAAGACAAACAATTAGTGGGCGCGTCTCTAATTGGTGATTTCGCGCCAGAGGTTGTTAATGCACTGGTTCCAGTTATTAATAATAAGTATACTTCCCGTGACATACATGGCCAAATTTTTGCCTTTCCAACTCATTCTGGAATTATATTGCCCCTGATTGCCAATTATTTAGCCTAGGAGAGAATTAGTGAAAGCAGCGATTATAAAAGAATATGGTGATGTTACACAACTTGAAATTACGAATACCAATAAACCTGTTGTCAATAATGATGAAGTTTTAGTTGAAAACGTGGCTACGAGTATCAATCCCATTGATTACAAAGCACGTCAAGGTCTACTTCAATCAATGTTTAACTGGCAATTTCCAGTAATTTTGGGATGGGATGTAGCTGGTAAAATTGTTGCCATCGGAGATCAAGTAACAGATTTTAATATAGGAGATGAAGTTTTTGCTCGTCCAGATATTGATCCTCTTGGTTTAAACGGGTCCTACGCAGAATATACTGCTGTTAAAGCTGACAAGTTAGCTTTAAAACCTAGCAATATTAATTTTGAACAGGCCGCTGCGGTCCCTTTGGCAGGCTTAACAGCTTTGCAAATGTTGAGGCAACTTAATTTGCAAGCAGGACAAAAAATATTGATTCAAGGTGGTGCAGGAGGAGTCGGAATTTTTGCGATTCAATTAGCCAAACAAATGGGTGCTTTCGTTGCTACTACTGCGAGTGCTAATAACAGTGAATTTGTTGAATCATTAGGCGCTGATTTAGTGATTGACTATCACAGAAATAACATTGATGAAGTACTGTCTAATTATGATGCTGTGCTTGATACCGTAGGCGATATTGAACGTGGTGTTAGCATACTGAGGAGCGGCGGACATTTTGTGACAATCTCAAGTTCATTAACTGATGATCAAAAAGCAATATCGGATAAGCACGTCATGGCAGGTTGGTTACAGCCTAATGGTGAGGATTTAGCGTTATTAGCTAACGAAATTGAGAGTAATCATTTGAAAGTCGTACTAGACAGTACTTATCCGTTTACTACCGACGGAATTCAATCTGCCCAAAAACGTATTGAAACACATCATGCCCGTGGGAAAGTAGTTGTTAAAATAAAAGATAAAGCTTAAATTTTTAAATCACTAAGGAGAAATGTATGATTGGAACTATTTTAGTTATTTTCGTGGCTATCGAGGCCATTGGTATCATGATTTTAGAAATGTTTGGCTCATCGGGCGAGCAGGCTAAAACATTTGAATTGGAAGAAGCTTTTGTGAAATTACCAGGAGTCAAAACTTTATTAGCAAATTAAGGCAACAAAAGCTAAGTCAAGTCAGTATAGTGTTCAAGCTAAACAACTTGATAAGGTTAAAACCGCTGATATTCGAGATACCCAAAACATTGAAAAGATTGGCAATACTTTCCTCAAAGAAATGTTTGCCATCTTACCAAAGTTAAATAAATCAGATGCTAAAAGTAGTGTGGCAACGGATGACGTTGTGTCAGCTTTTCTAGGGGCAACGTTTGGTGGTGATGTGGATGAAGGTGTGCCAACTTTTCATTTAGAAAGCAATGATATTGTCTATTCCAAAGCAGCCGATGGCTCAGGTCTAGGATTTGGGACGGTTAAATATAAATTAGGCAAAGAGGAAACCAGCACAACACTATTGATGCACATTGAAAATGGCAAAATTACAGAACTCCAAACGGGTGCTGTAAAAGATACCTCAGGAAGGAAATAACCATGTCAAAAGTAAATAAAAAAAATAGCCTTATTGTGGGCTATTCCAGTGTTGATGGTGGCTGCTGGACTAGGCTTTTGGTTAGCTACTCAAGTCGCTATTAAAACGCATCAAAGTGCCTCAAATGAACTAGCCGTGCAACAAAGCAAACTCATCAAGAAGAAATCAAAGGTCGGTACGGTACTAGATTCAAAGCAACCGAATGTTTCTGCAGCCTCTACCTTGCTAGATAAACTGTTTACCCTAGATTGGACAATTGCCTCTCAAAAGGAATTTGATGCTAAAGCCAAACAGATGACACCTTATGTGACTCAGGAGGTCGTCAATAATAGTTTAGATTTCAAGGCTGATCCCGATAAAATGATTACACAGACAGGTGTGGTAATGACCTATGATCACATGGATTTCTTACCCACCTCAGCAAGTGCCACAGAAGCGAAGGGGAAGGTAATTGTTTTTGTTAAAAGCCACCTCAAGGACTCGGCAGATGCCACCACACGTTTTGTCTATAATGTGACCTGCAATACTAAAACAAATCTTGTGACACAATTAGATCGGATTGGGACTTATCAATTACAAAGTGATAGTAGCGTGCTATAAACTAGATAAAAATTGAAAAGATCAATTAAAAATTAATCTGCGTAGAAAGATACTTATGACATAGATATAAATTGACAATGATGTATTAAACGTTTAGACTTCTCTTATAATTAGTAAAAAAAGGAGAAGAAATGTTTAAGAATGACTCACTTTCAATTTTCATTCGCCTTTGTTTATCTGTTGTTGGTACAAGTATAATAGCACTGGGTATCGTATTTTTTCGCTTATCGAGTCTGGGAATAGACCCCGCGACAGCCGCTGATATCGGTATATCAAATACTTTTAATTGGTACTTAGGAAACTATCAACTAATCTTTAACGTGATTTTATTTCTGACTATTTGCATTTTTGATCGCAGTCAATTTGGCATTGGTACTTTAATTAATATGTCATTACCAGGATACATTGTTGGCTATCTTACGCCAATATTGAGTAGGATAATTTTTCACACATTTAATAAGAGTTCTATCCTAGAAATTATTATTTTGTTTGTTTTTGGTATGGTTCTTTTTTCATTAGGCATTAGTCTATACACAAGCGTCAATCTAGGGGTTTCTCCTTACGATGCTGTCGCCCTGTCATTTGAAAAAAAGGGTTGGATTAGTTATCGATTAACTAGGTCTATGCAAGACTTGCTTTTCTTTACATTAGCACTTGTATTTGGTGGACCATTGGGAATTGGAACATTTATTATAGCATTCACGACAGGATACTTCGTACAAAGTTGGCGTTTCTTTTTTAAAAATATTTTGATCAAATTTAACTAGTTCCAACCCAAAAACATAATTTCACCGTGAAATGATATGAAAAAAACCTTAACCAGAAATTTCGATTGGTTAAGGTTTTTAGATTGTTTTTCCAACATAGAAACGTTTGTTGATTTCATAGAAATCAAATGTTTCTAAATCATTGTTTTCGAGATG
The DNA here is from genome assembly GCF_016624925.1 of Leuconostoc sp. S50. Classification (NCBI taxonomy): domain Bacteria; kingdom Bacillati; phylum Bacillota; class Bacilli; order Lactobacillales; family Lactobacillaceae; genus Leuconostoc; species Leuconostoc sp. S50. The sequence goes on from NZ_JACVUE010000007.1 coordinate 6,253, forward strand.
ATGAATTGCTCCTTGAGCCGGCATCAGATTAATGGGATGCTCAAAAGTATCACCGACTGTTAATACAACGACAGGTTTATGAGTTGCGTAAGCGTATCCCATTTCCCAGATTGTACCAGTATCTTGATCTTTTGCGTCAAGTAAAGCAACAACAATGTCGGCATTGTCTATCGCATTAACATCATCATCAAAAGTGGCAGTAGCCCATTCCTGATCAGGATTGAATTCACCATCTACAATCGGATTTGATCCTTGGTACTGGTGAAGTAAGGGCACATGAACATGAGCTACGGTCGTATTTTTGATTAAGGAGCTGAAAGAATCTTTCAAAATTTTTTCTTGAAGTGGGTTAAACCAACCTCCAGCTAAATAGATTGTTTTACCTTCATGGTGTTCAGCTGTTTCAGCTATGTCGTGTAATTCATTAATCAGTGTCATAAGATGGTTTTCCTTTTCTTTTTTGGCTCAAATAAATGATAGCATATATTAAAACAATTCTGATAGTGGTTATCCGATACCTAGTCTTATTTTGCAGTAAGTAAATGTGAACCAATAAACAACAAACTTTTGTTGTAATATTTTGTGACATCAAACAGAGACTTTTTCTCTTCATAATAGCATCTGAAACTGCTCAAAAGCCAGTAAATTGGACTATTCTTATTCAATTAATGAGACAACATTTGAGTGAGATGCAATTGAGATTATAAATAAAGTGTCACACTATTATAGTAGTTTTGTTATTTCTATATGATACATTATGAACAGGATGTTGTATTAGTTTGTTTTCAACTTAAATTTTGACAAATATTGATATACAAGGAACATTAATATGTTTAAAAAATTATTTCATTCAAAACCCATCATACTGTGGACAGTCATCATTTCTATATGCATCTTGGTCAGCGCTTTTTTGGCACATATAGCAGCCGACTCTCAGAAAAAGTATGCTTATGTTTTACGTCACGCTGTTAGTAAATCAATTAGCAAAGCTGAAATATCGCAGTTTAGACCAAGTAACGAGATGCACAACCAAAGTACTATCCAAAGCAATACTCCTATTAGTAAGGCATCAGAGACTAGTTCTTCAATACCATCTGTCAACTCGTCAAAAGGATCACCAGAAAAACCAAAGAATAAGAGTTCAGATCATTCAAATGATTCAATCACCTCAAGTGCAATATCAAATATCAATGATTCAATCAGCGATAGTGTTAGCACGAATTCATCATCTACATCATCTAAATCGTCTACATCATCTATGAAAACCGGTCCTGTCGATAGCTCGAACAATAATCAAAATTCTTCTTCGTCTTCTTCTGCTTCCAATAATGATAGTGATAGTGAATACAGATCAGACATTACATACACTCAATTATTAAATAATTCCGCCGATTACTTCGGGCAAAAAATCCAATTGTCTGGAGATGTGTTATCAATAAATAGTGATAATAAGGTTATCATGTCTGTTCCAGGAGATCCTAACAAACAAATACTAATTATTTTAAATACACTGAATCAACCAATTGTTGAAGGAGATAACCTAACAGTTTATGGCATCTATAAGGGCAACTCTTTGGAAGGCACCACTGAACTTCCTCAAATATTTGTGGACATAATAACTGACCACAGTGGGCAAAAGTGGTAATGTAAAATAATCAAATACCTTCAATATGCTCTTATACTAAAAAAGTCCATTTTTTAGTATAAGAGCAATTATTAGTGCAAAAAACTTTTAAATTATTTGGCTTGAATGATTAGAAAATTTATGTATTTCACTTTGTTAACACACCATTTTAGTACTCAGAAGGCAATAAAGTGGATTAGATTTTATAAATTAAGTAAACCCGTCCAATTGGATGGGCTTTTTTGTTTGCCTCAGGAAAAACCATTTACCTTTATGACAATTTTTTGATTCTTGTTATTCTGTGCGTGTGTTGATAACACAACAAAAAAAAAAGGAGGACTTTTTGAATGAAAAAGTAAAATGCACATAACAAGTTTCTATGGGAGCGTCGTCCGATTTCACGCTTACAACAAACATTAGCGGGATTGGTTGCTTCATTACCAATGTGGCTACCGACTGTTGCCTCAGCGGACATTGGTGATGCTGCCAAAACAAGTGGTTCAAAGGTCATCACAATTCTTTATATTGTGTTGATCGTTGTTGGCGCTATTTGCTTATTGATTGGTTTCATCATGCGTGCTACTGGTAATGAACAGATGGCGCAAAAGAGTAACAGCAAGCTAATGCACGCCATGTTCGGTATTGGTGGGGGTGCTTTGACTGGACTATTGCTGACATGGATTTGGCAAACTGCCACAACTGCTGGTGGCCGAAACGTCATCAACTGGCCATTCTAAACGGGGGGTGAGAGATGTTTGGAAAGAAAAAACAAACTAGTATCGGTGATCCATTTTTTGCCCGCGTTGAACAAACTGAAATTGATCTCAATGATGAGGTGATTCAAGACCTGGCAGAAAAAAGTGGGGTAAATGAAAGCTGGCCGAATGTATCACTGTCAGGCCTACAACAATTCGCTGCTGGTTTAGTCAATGATGTGGTGCGGGCAGGTGATCATGATGTTCGTTTAGGCAATGTCGTCTACTTTATCACCAATGAAAAGGGTCGTGCTGAACCAACCGGATTAAGTTGGGAAAGAGCGACACTAACAGCAGGGTTTGAAAACATTGTTGTTAGTACCGCTGATCATATTTTCAACGACACAGAAATTCGTCAAGATGAAGATATGACTTATGACATTATTGTTGAAGCCTTACAACCGCTGATGGATGCCGTCATTGCTGATGGCAGTCTGTCATCAAATGATTTGCCAGATTTACCTTCTGAGGAACAGTTTAGACAAGCGCGTGAAACTGGTGAAGTCCTAACAGTTGAGCCTAATAAGTTCCAACGCACAACGATTGAAATAAAGCCACCAGTGGTTCAAGCTGTTGACAATGAAACTAGTGACCAATCACAGGAAAAGGTCGTAAAGACTGTACCTGCTATTCCTAAGATAGTTGAACAGCCAAAGCAGCCTTCACGTGATGAAACAGTGAAGCCAACTGTTCAAGCTGTTATTCCGACTCAAGACAACGCAGAGGGTATCATGACCGAAAGTGATCCCACACAGAAGTTAATTGATCGTGTCAACCTGGCACCAAATGCTTTTGAAATGAGTGATGTCAAAGCTGATTTACCTGCGGAACACCCCGATTACGTGGTCAGCCGTTTGAACGCAGACAAAGCCAAAGCAAATGACTTTTTGAATGATACCAGCAACATTTACACGCAAAAGATACGCAAAGCCATGTCCGACCTGTTAAAGCAACAACAAGCAAAGACAAAAGCAGCAGTTGAACAGTTGCGTGACACTAATGTTGCTGAGACAGTTGATGCACAAATGAAAGAAGAACGGTCTACTGAGTTTGAAACCCGTTATGCGCAAGCACACCAAGCTCGTGAGGCAGGTTATCGCACGGCTGTTGAAGATGAGAATGCGCGTCATGATAATACACTCAAAACGCTCAAGAGTGACTTTGTAGGCGACTTAGAGGCTTTGAAAGTATCTGTTAATCAAGAGCTGGATAACTGGTTTATAGAACGTTCTAAAGACTTGCAAAGTAATCTTCAAGCCACAGTAGACGATCAGGTCTCAGAAGTGACGTCCCAAGCGCAAACAGAGACTCTAACCAGTCTTAAAGCTTTGCGTGATGAGTTATTAGCTCAAAACACACAATCCTTGCTAGACATGCATCAAAAGCTGGAAGAAGACATCAGTCACAAGCGCGCACAATATCAATCAGAGCATGAAAAAGCAATGATCAGTGCCACTGAGTTAGAGAGTGCTAAAACTCATGCTGGTAACCTCAGTGAACTTGAGCAACAAGTCCAGATTTTGAAGCAAACTAATCTAAACCTCGAGCAACAATTAAAAGGTAAAGATGCTGTCAATAGTGATGAGGTTTCCCAACTTCGTCAACAGTTACAAATGCTTCAAAATGCCCCAAGACAACATCACATGATGAAACTAACCACCAATTGATGACTTTGTTAGCAGCGCAAATGAAGCAACCTCAAGTTGAACAAAAGAAAACAAGTGCTTGGCAATCAGCGACGATTGGTGTCTTGGCTGTTCTGGCTATTGGTGGTGCGGGCTTTGGTGGTTATGCAGTGGCCCAACACAAAACAGATAGCGCCACACAATCATCAAAAGCAGTCTCTGCGAGTAGTCACAACGAAGGCAACGCAACCGTAACTTTAGCACCTGAATCATCTGAGGCTGGTTCTTCTTCAAAGGTTAGTGCTTCAAGTAGTCAATCAAGCTCATCAAGCTCACAAGCTAACAGTTCTTCAACTTTAGCTGATCGCTACCATGTCGGTGAAGATGTGGATGCCACAATCAACGGTCAAACAGTCACAGCTAAAGTCGTGTCAGTTCAAGACAAAACAATCACAGTTCATCATGATGGCTATGATTATGTTGTCCCGTTTGATAATTAGGTGGTGAACTATGGCTATCAATATAGATCAAGTCAAGCGTCGTCGAGAGACCGCGCAACCCAGACGTCCAAATTATCATCGGTCCAAAAAGTATCATCCAATTTTTAAAACACTGTTATTAGCCTTGATAGGCATCTTAATCATCACGGGTGCTGTAATTTATGGTAATCATACCCAGTGGCAAACAGCTCAAAGTGTCCAAAAAGCTAGTCATAAGGCAATTGCAAAAGCCAAAACACAGCCTGTTGTCAATGCAAGTCAAGTCAAACAAGTGACGGCTTATAAACGGCGTCATATCGGCTAGTTGAATATATCAGAATGAATCCGAACGATAGTTTAACAAATCACGTCACAGTCGTGTTTTTAACCTGTTGTTTCGGGTTTATTTTTTTGCTTTTTTTTAGCAATATAACATCAATCCAGACACTTGAAGTTATGTTAAAAATGAACCTGCTATCATTGCAGGTTTTATTTTTTGTCTTAACCCTAATTTATCATATGTAACAGGAGAAAAATATGTCATCAGTAATTGGAAAATATTTACGTGAACTAAGATACCGTCACGGATGGACACAAGCAGATTTGGAACGAATGACAAATGTTAAATATCAACGCTGGAGTTCAATTGAAACGGGCATAAGACCACGTTTATCAGAAAATGACATTGTGGCCATTTATAAATTATATGGCATTGATTATTCGACACTCATTAAAGAAGCTGCCGAATTTGACATGAAGCAGAGTTCAAATAATTAAATAAAACATGTAATGAGAAAGAGGCTTTTTAATGTTAAATTTTGATTATTTTGATGTTCACGAAGTACAGAACAATCAATTCAAACAATATCCAATGATTCTATCTGATCCATGTAGCAAATATTACGAGCTTTCCAATGAGGCGAAGATGGCTTACATGTTTATGAAAGATCGTTTTAACTTGTCATTAAGTAATCAGTGGTTCGATTCAGTCGGGCATGTGTATATTTATATGACTATTGGAGAGTTATGTAAATTACTTAATATAGGTGAAACCAAAGCTAAGAAAACGCGCCGCGAATTAGTTAATGCAAATTTGCTCAAATCCTGTGCACAAGGTTTAAATAAACCCAGTCGTTTGTATATTGGACAATTGGATTTAACGCTTAAAACGCTGTCAGAACCGGACGGTCACAATACGACCACCCAACAAAAAGTGGATACATCAAGGCGGGTCGGAAAACGACCCTCCGGATGGTCAAAAAATGACCGCCCGGAGGGTCATAATGTGACCGCAATAAAGACTGAGAGTAGTAAAACTGATATAGATAAACTGAAAAATAATAATGATGATGATGAAAGTCAAACTTGTTGTTCTTCAAAAATAGATCAACCAATTATCAAGAATTTGGAATTATCTGAAATAGCGAAAGGGACTGACTTTACTGGATGTAAAAACAATGGAAATACTGATGGTGAAAATCAGTGTACACCAGAAAACGATGTTATTGTCCTAGCGAAACGACAAATTAATCATATTATCGGTTCCAACTATGACATTGGTTCTGCTGTGAGATTAGTTACAGATTTGATAGAGAATGAGCCTGTTTTAGCAAGTAAAGTCGTTGCAGCCATTGATGCAGAATATAGGCATTTATGTTTGTTGAAAGAGCAGGGTAATGATGTATTAAATTTAGCTGCCATTTTAGATGGTGACAGGGCTATACCAAAGTTACTTACAAAATGCGTTGGTCAACAGTTGAATTTTATGCGGGATCATTTAGCTGATCATCGTCTTTTCAGTGCGTACTTTGCGCAAGGGTTGAAGGGTCGAATTTTAACACAAGTGACCACACAGCAATATTTTAATTGATACAAAGGGGAAATAATGTTAACAATTTTAAATGACTTGGCTTTTTTTATTCTGGGATCATCCTTGGGCATGTTGACACTGTCAATGATGGTTGTTGCTAGTAATGCTGATGAGCAACAATTTGTTCAAAAAGAAAAAAGTTTACCAAGCGCTGTCGGGGAGAGGAAAAATGATTCTAAAAACATACATGAAATTGTATCAAAATGAGTTTACGACGTTAGATAAATATACGCGTTTACCTAAACCAGAGATTGCCATCCAAATCTCTGACTGGTTATGTGACCATGATCTTAAACAATTTAAAGATGCGCAAGCACTTGAAAGGTTTGTAGCCAATCGGTGGAATATCACTGATAAAGCAGCGGCTCGATTGATTAATGTCTTAATAGATCATCAAACGCATCACTTTTTACCGCTGTTGGTAGGCTGAACCAATCTAGTGTAGGCATATCTTGAAGGAGAATAAAAATGAGTTGTTATCATCAAATTGTTTATTTGGCAGTTGATTTTAGACGAGAAAAAATTTTGTTAATCGGTCGAACTGACGGTGAGTTACACCATAAAATTATTGATTATATGACAAGACAAGATCAAATTACTGCTGTGTGGATTTATCAAACGATTCCTCTGGAACTAGAACATATTCAACGGTTAATGCAACGTCATCATTTACCTTTTCATGAGGTAACTTGTCGTATTAAGCGAGGTTATGGTAATGGCACAATATTTGCAGCTTAGTTTATTTTCAGATGATGAAGAAGTATCACCACTTTATCAAAATCCGAGGTGGTTTAAACGTGCTAATCATGACGCATTACTGCAAGATCTAAAGCTGAAATTAGCACCAGCGTTAGCAGTATTGAACAAAATTTACCGATAATTTAGGAGGATTTCAGCATGCAAATTAATCACCACATTGGTCGTTCAACGAAGCCAGTTCAATTTAAATTAGCCGGTTCAAAACAAACGCCAGTTGCCTATTTGAATTTGGCAGTTAAGGGGTCTAGTAAAGAGACAGTTGATTTTATTTCGTATGTTGCTTTTAACAAAACAGCGGAATTATTAAAACGTTTGGTCACTGAAAAAGGCATGGTAGTTGAAGTAGAGTTTAACATGCAATCAAGCACTTATTCCGATGCCATCACTGGTGAGAAAAAGTATCGTCAACAAAATGTCATTTCAAATTTTCAAATTTATAGAACCAAGAAAGTAGAAAATAATACCAGCGTTTCCAATGATTCGGTCATTGAAGGCAACATGTCAGTCGGAAATGAAGTTGGCGGTATTGATCCATTTGCGGGTATGGAAATTGTGGGTGGGTAACATGCAAAACTACGCATCTAAACGTCCAATCTCAAGACCAAACTTATTACAACGTGTGCGCTTGTGCCGTCGAAAAATTCATGACCGTTACATCGAAAACCAACGAGCATGGATTAGAAACATTGGCTTGAGCATCTTAGGATTAGCGATTGGTGTCACCATTTTAAATTTAATGTTACCGCGTCCTTCTCACTTTGATTCAACGCCATTGAATCAGCAAATGACAGTTGGGACACAGGCTAAATCAGCGACATTAACGCAACGCGAATTCAATGCCAAACAAGGTGTTTTACAATTAAATTTTAGTTTGTCTGATGATAATAATGGTAATACAGATAGCCTAGTAAATGTCAGTGATTTTAATTTTCAAGCTGTTGCTGAGCACGGTGGATCACATGTTAATGGACAAGTCATTCCAACTTCTGATAATACAGTGATTGTACGCTTCAATCATTTGGCAAGAGGATTTAATGCAGTGTTTGTTTCAATTTCAGACAAGCAAATTGATCCTAGTCAAATTACAAATCCTGATAATACCGCTGCACTATCGTCTGCAAAGAAGAGTACATCAGCAGCCCCAAAATCGAATGCAACTTTTGTGATTAATCGCGATAAGGTGGCTACTAACAATGTGTTGAAAATGGTTAGTCAAAAGCAACTCGCGTTGCAAGAATATGATCACAAAATTTCCTTGGAAAATAAATTGATTAAGATTAATCAAGCATCGATGAAAAAATTAAACCAAGCGATTAAGCAATCACTTTCCACCTTGCAAACCTATCAAAATCAGTTACAAAAGAGTGGTGATGATAGTGAAAATTCATTAACTCAATCCATTCAAAAAGTGCAAGACAACATTCAAGAAGCGCAGTCAGGAATTACTGCTGCCCAACAAAATATCACTAAAGCAAAGGCTGACAAAAGCGATTTACTGAAAACCAAATCAGCAATTCAAAGTAACAAAATAACATTACCAAAAGTACGCAATCTATAAAAGAAGAGAACCAATTAGCCCTGAAAAAAGGGTTAATTTTAGCACAATAAAAAGGTTAAACAATAGTTAAATCAAGGTTAAACATTGGTTTAACCCAATGCCCAATGTGCAGGCAACTTAAACTCCCGTACGACGGGAAAAGGCACAGACGTGCCGGCAGTTTCCCTTAACCTGTTTGCACTGGTGGGAAATATTTTTTAGGAGAACATTATGGAAACAACTAAAATTGATGTACGTAACATTTCTAAGGAGATAATTACTGAATTCGATCAACGCGCAACTGAATTAAACATCTCAAGAAACGATTTATTGTTAGATGTTTTGAACGATTACGCCGACAGATTAGAAAAGAAAAAATATGCCAATGGGCTGCACGACGAACTAGATGATTTGATCGAATCAGTTAATAGTGTGGCTAAGGCTAATGAATTAAATACACTAGCATTGGGTGAAGCTATGACAGAATTACTGAAACAAATTACGACCTATCGCACTGAGATATGGAATTATTGGCAGTATGATCGTGGCATTTTAAAGGACGATGATTTTGACGATGCCACAAACGCGATTCTCACGAAAAATCAAATGCAAACAGATGATGATGCGTCGCCAGACTACGATGAATTTAAAGATATTCTTTAGGGCAGATTATGAAAAACTATCGTAAACATAGAATGGAGAAATGGACCATTTTATTCCTCATAACAAGTTTGATTTTGGTGCTTATGATGATTATCATGCATCGACAAAATATTGGTCTTTGGGTAGGCAATGTTTGGCAACAAATTCAAAATAATGTGACGAATTTTTTTAAATGGTTCCGGCAATAGGAGGTAACATCATTATGGTAAAAAGTGCCATTCAAGTTCAAAGAGAAGCAGCGATGTCTTTAAATAAACGTTTGAAAATACTGCAAAACAAATACGCGGATGTTTTACCTGAGGAAGTACCGCAGTCCGTCAAAAACGAAATTTTGTATATCAATGATTTATTAGCTGGGCTTACTTTTGATTCAGTTCAAACTATCCATTCATACCAAATGACGGGCATTAAAAACTCACGTGACGAAGAATGGTATATGCAACAAATGCAGCAGTGGTTAGACAAACACCCCACGGCAATCACGGGTCAAAAAGGGCGCAGTACAATTTATAAATTTGCCCTTCATTTCTTTGTTGAGAATATCGCGTTGCAATCCGAAAATAGTTTATTAAATGCCAATGAATTAGCCGACCGAGTGAAAAACATGCGGTATAGAAATGGCCAATTAGCTAATATCGAACGTAAGTTAAAAGATATTGATGATCAACTGACGTTTAATACAGCGATGACCCATTTTTATGGCCGGCGTGTGTCACCAGATTATGAAGATGAACCGTTGATCCCAGCAATGGCTGAAGAGCAAGGTGAGCTAATGACCAATATTTTCTCGCAGCCCTCGATTCACAATAATGGCGTAGCAGAACTTTATACAGCGTTTAAAAAGATGGTTGGACGTGAAAAAGCGCTATTAAAAAAGCAAAACAGGAGTTGACGGATGTCAAATCATCAAACCGAGAAATCACTTGCTGAGATTATGCGACGACTAGATGAAGAAGAGTGGCATCACCCTGATAAGTATAAGATAACGGTTAAACACCTTTGCCGGCAGAAAAAATTTTGGTTGAAGGAGTTAGCTTACCATCTTTATTGGGACTATCACCTTTCTAAATACGACATTGCCAGATTACTTGACATTAGTCCTACCACTGCCTACGTATACGAACACATGGAGCATTCAAAATTTAAGAATCTGAATCAAGTCATCAAAAAAATCAGGAAATTGGAAGAACACCATGGTTAAAACTGGAAAAAAAGCGACATTTAAAATGGGCGAAGCTAAAACGGCATCTGTTATTAATCCTACTAAATTTGTGACGGCGAAATCTGCCAACGCAGCTGGGTTACGCTACGAAAATTTAGTTAATTATGCGACTGCGAAACAAAAAACTGACCAAACAAACGATGCGCCTGTTACGGATTTTCCGGAACTAAAGAATCAATTGAACTACATTGGTTATGCAACTCGAGCATCAGCTGTGACTGAAACATTTCCCACGTTTAATAGCGATAAGTTAAATATGGATAACCACGATATTTCAGTATTAAAGCAACAACTGGCAATGGCACAAAATAATGGCAATAATTTATATGAAATGGCATTTTCATTGCGGGGAGATTTCTTAAAAAATCATGGTTTGTACGACCCAGTAACAAAAATAATCGATCAAGCGCGATTGAAAAAAGCTGAACAAAATATTGTCGATAAATTTATGAATAGAGGGTTTTCATTGCCGTTAGCAGAGAACAAGAATGATCTGGTCTGGTCTGGTTTGGGGTTATTCATCAAGATACGGATCATTTAAATATGCATTTGTGGGCTGCTAAAATCAGTCCAGAAACTCGTTCAGAGATGCTTGTGCATGGAGGTCAATATGATGGGCAACCCAAAGGTGTGATTAAATTTAAAACCATTAGCGCAGTTCAACGTCAGTTTATCAATCAATTACTGACACAACCAGAAATTCAACAACGTCAGGATGTCATCAAGCAAGTGACACACCTTGAACGAACATTAGCTGCTAAAGTTGCCAGTCATGCCTTAACAACTGATAAATTTGAAAAAGACATTCAAAATATTTACCGTAATTTACCAAGGTCCGTGTCTGGCCAATGGCAAGTAGGAAATGAAAACATGCTGGCATTAAATCCAAAGTCCAAAATGTTTCATGCACATACAGCTGTTAACACATTAATTGACCGGCTGACTACAAATACTTTTTCGGATGAGTACGATGATTTTACAAAAAAAATTGCTGAAAAAGATTATCTGGATGAATACGATAAAGGAATATTACACGATAAAAAGAAATCGTGGGCCTATGGACGTGAAGCTCAGTTCCGAAAAGATGTTGCCAATAAAATCTATCGTCGTTTGAATGAATGGTCAAAAACAAGTTCGGATGGTGAGACACAACTACCACGAATCAATGAATTAAAAGATTTGGTTGGTCATAATAGCAAAATAATCTCCACTAAAAAAGGTACTATTGGCCAACAGAAAAAAATTATACCTAATGATCTACGACTGACAGCACAGCATCAAGTACCAATGTTGCCTAAAACAATTAATCAAGCAGCTAAGATAATTAAAAATGACATTCGTGTGGATTCACGGGCACAACGTTCAATGAGACGTGCAACTGAACAACAGGAATACGAGGAAGCAGTTTCCGAAGCACAATCTCAGCATATATAAATTACTTATGGTGTAAGTCAAACAACGAATACTTCTACAAGTAAATTAAGCAGTATACAAAACGTAGAAGAACTCAGCACGCTATTAAAAAAAGTTTTTGGCCATATATTTAAATTAGACACAGTTAGTTTAAATGAATCATGGCGTGTTACTCCAGATGTGGCCACATTCATACAAAAAAAATTTAACATTGATTTTAGTACTAACATAGAGTCACCTAATGCACAAAAGCATGATACTTTAAAACTGATTCAAGATCCAGCACAGTTAAATAATGACTTGTTGACAAGTGCAAAAATACTTTATTATCCAATCAATAGCTTGAATTTCCTTAATAAATCAAGTTACGATACTGTCAATTGGTCATATTCTAAAGGTGATACGTACAGCAAAATCATAGTGGTATTAACGGATAGTTTAAAAAATATTTTCGATGATGATTGGAATGCGAGCACATTAGGTAATAAAACTAGAAATCAGCTTTATGTTGCTCTTACACGAAGTTCGGGTGAAGTCTACATTGTTTCAGCCGAGGTTTGGAATAGTTATCACGCTATGAGACAAGGAATGTAAACTCAGAAAATCTACTTAATGATTTGCGGATGCAACTTTCATTTAATACTTCTCTTGCAGACACTTTCATTTTGAAAACACAAATCGAAATAATATTAAAAAAAAAAATTGAATTAGACATAAATTATTGAATCAGGACTCAATAGTTTTGATACTATAGTTAAAAGTTTTAGAAATATTAATGTGGTTGAACTTCTTTGCATAATGTTACTATTTTTGCTTGAGATTATGGCTTTTAACGAGGATGTATAATTGTAAAAATTTTTATTGAGTTCTAAGGCAAGCCATTTAGACTATCTTGGTTAGTTGATATATTTATAGCTATAAATTCATACATTATTTACATGATTGCTCAATTCAGTTTTAGTTGTGATTTGCCTTTTCTTTAATTCTGTTATGTATTTTTCCAATCAGAACAGGAACGCCGATAAAGACTATGATAAACAAAATAAAGGCTAAAAGAATTTCAATTAAGGCTCTCCAAAACCCTGTCCAGCCATCAGAAATAGATTGGGCGACTATCCAAAACACTGGTAATATGATCCACCAATAAGCTAATATAGCCAGCCCAGCGATGATTATGATGGCAACAGTAAAAATAAATAAAATAATTAAAGCAGCGATTCCCAGCCAGCTGAATAGTATGCCCATGATGTTATATCCTCCAAATGATATGTATTTCAACAGGATTCTTTGCCAAATTTCATGTGAATAGGAGAAGAAATATTTTATGTGAGAAAGTTTGGATCCTGTTGGTGATCTACAAAGCCAGCCACATTGCTATGATTATGTACACCGGTAAAAACCGGTTTTTTTATTGATCATTACCAAATAAAGAGGTCGTGAACATCTTCTTCAGTTAAGTAGACAATTGGGTAGATGGGTAAGACCATTGCCACAAATGGCCAAGCGTACTCATTTTGATATTGGTACTTAACTAACTTAGACATGACTAGCATCTCTTAAATGAGCTGCGTGGTGGTGCTTACGGATGCCAAATAGTGCAGCCAAACTTAGCAAGCCACTAATAATTGAAAGCCACAAATTGTTGTTTTGTTCACCAGTTTGAGGTAAGCGAGTCAAAAGGCTGTTTGCTGAACTGGCAAAAACTGATGATGCTTGAACTTGACTGGTTGTTGCTGCAGCTGGCCGAATCTTTGGGCTTATAGTGTTCATATTACTCAATTCAGCATACTGGTTAGTTCCATTTTGAGTGACGGGCTGCGCATCGTTATCATGGCTTAATGAAACACTGCTTTTTTGGCCCTTATTAGCTTTGTGAGCCTCTTTTTGTGCTTCAATGGCTAGAGTTTCCTTTTGAACAGCCAATTCGGCGTCATAGTCCATTTTAATCGTGTTATATTTAGCTTGTGCGGTTGCCAATTCTGAGGTGGCTGATTCTAATGCTGCATTGGCTTGATCAAATTGAGATTTTGCAGAGGCCAAATTGCTTTTGGCGGTAGCTAACAAACTATCGGCGTTGGTTAGTGTGCTTAACTTTTCTTGAAGCGTAGCCAAGCTTTTCAAGTCGTTTGCCAAATTAGCTTTGGCATCGCTCAGCTTGTTGTTTGCTACTTTAAGAATTGCTTGTTTATTTTCGTAATCATTTTTCGCCTCATTAAGAACCTTTGTTAGATTATTTAATTTAGTTTCGGCGGAGTTGAGAAGTGCTATTTTTTCTTTTAAGGCACTGTCTAAATTATCCACAACAGCTTGTGCGTGACTTTGTGTTGCTTGATCGTTTGATAATTGTGCTGCATTATCTGTCAATGATGATTGAGCTTGTTGCAAAGCTTGTTGACTAGTTGACAAGCCTTTTTGTGCTGATTGTAATACACTTTGCTTACTGGTTAAATCTTTTTGCGCTGCAGTGAGCATCTGATTAGCAGTGTTGTAATTAGTGTTAGCAGTTTCAAGAATTACTTGATCCTGAGCTAATTTGTTTTCAGCGTTATGCAAATCAGTGATCGCTTCTTGATTAGTTGATTTGGCTTTGGTTACGGCATTTTGTAATTGGATGGCAACTGTATCTTCAACACCTGCTGTTGTATCGTTAACTGGCAGGTCAGGGAAGCTTTTGATTTTAGAACCATCTGTGTAGAGGTTAAAAGCGACATTATATCCACCGGCTGCTTGCTGCAAATCAGGTGAGGTAATTGATAGAGACATATAGGTTGATGGTTGGTATCCAGCAGCTGGGTCATAGCCATTTAAGAAATTCTTTGTATGCCCGTTATTAGAAGTGAAATCATTCCATATCATACTAATGATTGTATTAACAAGATTTGCCTTAGCGAATAGCATTGTATTATTGGCACTATCCCATCCGGTTTCGTCCACGCCCGCAGTGACAGAAAACATACTTGCATTCTGACCAAATCCGTTTTCACCAATTATGCCATCAATATCCTTCTGAGCATCAACATGGGGGTTGCTAGTGTTCGTTTTTGCACGATCTAAGGCCATTGCTTGACCAGCCTGAACGGTTAAGCTATTCATTTTCAAGGCAGGTAACCCAAGTGGTACACGAACTGAATTAATCAGTTCAAGGGCGTATGCGGTTAATTCTTGTGCCTGTACGGCATCTAATACACCATCCTGATTGAACTTTAATTTAGGGGAATTATCTTTTGCAACACGTACCTGATAGAAAGGATCTACATAACCTGAACCATTCAGTGGGACCGTATAGTTAATAACTTTTCCGTCATTGCAATAAAGTTGAATAGTTGTAGATTGGCCATTTTGAATTCCTTGTTGATAAATTTGTGGCATAACTAATTTGTTTGGTAACTGAGTTTCATTTTCAAGTGTGCCTTCGAGAATTTCACTTGGTGAGTAAGAACCAGATCCAAGAATTGTTTTAGCAGCATTACGGTCAAATTGATTATGCTGATCGAATTGCGTTTGAGCCGTATTTAAATTAGTCGTAGCAGTTTCTGCACTCTTAGTTGCTGTTGTCACGACTTGCTGATCGTCTTTAACGTTGGACTCTGCTGAAGTTTTATTTTCACTAGCTTTGTTAGCATCACTTTGTGCTACTTCAACTGAACTTTGAGCAGCATTAACTGCTTCATTAGCTGCTGTCACAGCCGCTTGTTGATCGGGTATTTGTTTACTAGTAGAGTCAATAGTTTGTTGATCATTTTGCACCGCTACTTGATCTTTGCTGACAGCTTGATTTGCTTTATTTAAGTCATCTGCGGCCGTTTGAGCATTTGTATTCTCAACGTCTTGATGTGCTTGATCAACAACTTTTTGTTGTGAATCAACATCAGTTTGTGCTTCTTTAACTTTATCGTTAGCTGTTTGTGCATCGCTTTGTGCCTTGTCTTGCTCTTGAGTAGCAGTAGCGACAGCGTTTTTGTCTGCTGGAATAGTGACATTATTTGCAGTATCAACAGCGGCACTGGTAGCCGCGATGTTTTCTGGTGTGGCTTGGTCTTTGTTAGCTTGCGCCGTCTTCAGTGCTTGCTTGGTATCATTGAGCTTTGTTGTTGCTTGACTAACTGCAGACTGAGCTTGTTGCTGATGCTGCTGAGCTGTATCGACAGTTGATTTGGCGTTGGCAACATCATTTGCTGTTGTCTGGTTATTATTCGCTTGTTTGGTAGCATTCGACATACTATCGGCGTGTACGGTTGTTGTTGAAGTATTAGCCAAAGTTGCTGTTACGGCCGTGGCTGCGATTCCTGCAACCAACCAATTTTTTCCTGATTTGTACATTTTCTTATGCATAATATTCTCCTAACTCTCTTCCGAGTGATGAAATTTTTGCGATCTATAAGGCCAGCCACGTTGCCTGTATGTACGCTTGCCTATTGTTAAAAGGTAAGCTTGATTCTAAATAATGATTACTCAGGGCCTAATGGGCAAACATGCTCATTTGTCTCATTGAGTCCCCAATTTTTATTTTAGTTCTAATAAAACCAATGGAATGTCCTAATATTTGGAATTTGCTGATATAAAAGCACTTTCAAACATTATTTATTAGAACCAATGTCTTTATTTTTAAAATACCAACCTCCGATCTATTCTCAATTCTCTGTCGGAATTATCTGACTTTAAATTGGTGATGTTATTTCGTTTTGACGAACATGCAAGACTGCGATGATGGCGTTTTGCAGGGCTTGCGTAGCAACCGGAGGCATGGCCTTGCAAATTTAAGCCAGCAGCGTGGTATTGTTTGGTAGGCAAATAAGAAATATCAGCAATTTCAAGTTGGATGTGACGATAGGAACTGAGGCGATAGCCGATGCTCTTTGCTCCCCACGATTGAAAGGAACGCCGGCTTGTGCGGGCGCTTCAATCTACCAGTGGGGTCGGGGGCTTACCAAGGTAAAGTGACCGTGTTTCAGATCACTTCCAAAATTATTTTGTGTTGTCAATGGTAAATGACAATCCGTTTTCTACCACATTGTCAAACAATTCCGTGTAACAATTATCAAGCATGTGTTTTGGCTTATTCTCAGTGTACTGATTAAACGTTTATTCCATTGCTTGATATTGACTTGGTGTGACAGTGCTTGGTTTAAATCCCATGTCAAGAGCCAACAAGGCTTCATAGAATAGTTTGGGACTTTCTTTTTGCAGAGCGGGTCTGGGTGTATAGAATTCGTAACGATGATTTGATACAATATTTTTGAAAATAGGAGGGTGTAAATAGTATGGTAAGTAGGGGATTTAAGTTGATTGTAAATGATAGGGATCAACAACGAGTTGAAAAATTGGGCGCATTCAAGCAAGGGGACGACTGGATGTTTTCAAACCTTAGCCATCTTATGCTAATGAAAAGATGGCTACCGGGTAATTTGTTAATTTCCAATTTTTTTCAATTAATTTCGGCACCATTTGAGTGCTACTCATGTCACCAATTGACACATGTTAAAGGTATCCTTTTAGATAGCTATAATATGGCTGATTTAGATTATGGCGATGATTTGGAATATCAAGATTTGGCTAATCGTATTGGCAATTTTGCAGTAATTCCAATTAGTGAATTTGAACCCTTTATTCCCAAAAGTCTTAAGCGACAATTTAAGGAAACATGGTCGATAGACTACCGTTATTCTCACATGCGAGACGCCACTTTACTTAGTAATATTTGTTCTCATTGTGGCAAACTGCAAGGTGACAATTATGTTATGGGAAGAGTTGGAAAAGGCAGCCCATTCACAAAAGAACTAATCAGTAGCGTTTGGCAATTTGAATTATTGAATCCACAAGTTTTATGGTTTAATATGCGCTCAGGATTTATGAATGATCACATTGAATTTGATTGTCCAAAGTATCATATTGCTGCTAAAAATTGGGGCGGGGAACTGCTGATTAAGCCCAATCAGGCACTAGCTGATGTTCAATCGCTTCCTGAAGTTGTTGTGTCAGCTGTGCAATATCATGATTTTCCTTTGTAGAAGTGAAGACAAATATGAACTCGGCCTCTTTACTGCCAAAGTTTTTGACACTAACCCATGCCCCATTTGAAGGGAAGTAAAGGTTGTCATTGATATACATAGTTTCAAGCACATAAATTACATTCATTTCAACCATCTGTGCACTATGTACAGTGCTATCAAATTTAAAACGCAAGACATCTGCAGTACCATATACCTGTTCTTGATTGGTAATGTTGTTACGTGAAATAAGTTGGGTTTTTGATAGTGTAATGTTCATAATAAACCTCTTTCCTGTCACAACATTTTTCTGTTGGCTTTTGGCTGGGCCATTTATTTTTTATTGCGTTGTGAACGGACGTTCAAGAACACGTTGATGGTGGTTTGCAGGGCTTGCGTAGCAACCGGAGGCTTGGCCTTGCAAATTTAAGCCAACGGCGTGTTATTGTCAGGAAGTCACAAAAGCAAAAAAGAAATGGTGTTAGCCAAACAGCAAACTTGTTTGCTTAGCGTTAGCGCATAAAAGCCCTTGATTGATCTGTTATTCAAACAGGTCCGTCAAGGGCTTTGGTATTGATCCCCCAATGGCTTGACAAGTGTGCGATGTTGCACGCTGGTCAAGCCATGTTCGGGGGCCTGGGGGTGTATACATTTTGTCAAAAAGAAAAGCCAGCAAATCATGCTGACTTAGTTAATCTTAAAACATAAACTTTTTGATGTTAAGACAATGCTGCGATAATTTCTTCTTTTTTTGAGTATGGCAAAATTTCAATATTTTTTGACTCAGCAACTTTATATACTTTACTAGATATCTTATTTTCACTGTCATTAGCAATAATTTTGCTTAACGATGCAGAACCAGGCAATTCCAATTCTCTTTGATTTTGAATATCTTCAAAAATGAAAGCCGAATTAGTAATTTCGCTAAACGCCAAATGGTTGCAAAATTGGACAAAAATTTCAGGCTTGTTTTCTTTAGCAGGAATAGTGTAATCAATTTTATAATCTAATCCTGAAATACCGGTAAATTTTGCACGATTAGTACCAAATACTTTATTCTCATGTAGAAAAGCACTGACTTCATCGTAAAAAAGGTTTACGACATTGTTCCTACGAGTCATCATCAAATCATTAACTCTTAAGATTGTTTGCAATAAGGCATGTTTCTTTTCTGAAAATTGTGAATTATATCCTTTAGTAACTAACTCATCTTTTTTCAGATCAACTCCAGAACCAAGTAAAATACGTTCAATTAGTTTTATTCGGGTATTGGTTAACTCAATTCCATTTAAAGAAAGGTCATTCAAAGTTTCACCATCATCACTCAACAAAAATTCCTGATTAGTCACTTTATCAACATATATATTAATGTTATCGTTAATTGCATTAACAAAAGGTGTTACAATTTGATCTGAAGATTCCAAATGTTTAATTCTATAATTCTTTTTTAACCAGTTCAGATAGTCTGTCAAAAGCATTTCTGTCGAATTAGTCATGGGTGCAGCCTCCTCTCTAAGTCAAATTTTCTGAAATTTTTACATTATCATGAACCACATTGTTGTCATTTAAAAACCAATCAAGTGCATCCATGTAAGTTTTAATATCATCGGCCGATAGGGCACTTAAAGGCAAAGCATTTTTGCCAAAATCATGTTTTTCATCATAAATATGGACATGTGGCGTTTCAACCCCTTTATGGCTTGTTCCAGAATAGTCCAAACGCGTCATAATCTTATTGTCATACCTAGGGCTTAAAAACACTAAAGAGAATATATTCTTATTACGATGCCCTTTACGATTAATAATTAATTCAAATCGAATATTGTCATTAACCTGGGCTTCCAAGTCTGTACGAGTTTCATTAGAAAAACTAGGGACATGGATTTCATTATTAACAACTAATTTAGCCAATGATTTCAACTTATCAAACAACAGATTCTGTAAGCTAGTCATACCTTTTACCTCAAAATTTTGCTCACTTAATTATACTTTCATATAAAAAAATAAGCCAATTAAATACAAAATTCTCATTGAATTTATCCCAGACCACATAATTCTTTACAAAGTTATTTTGGAATTAACCTTTAAGGTTAATGGTGGTAATAGGTTGACAACAACCACAAGTAGCAAAATTGAATTTTAAGGGAGTGTGATATGTGCTAGAGCAATGGATTATTTCAATTAGCAATTATTTGTATATGCTATCTATCAAGCGCACTAAGTCGGCGCTTGATAATTGACCAATATAAGACAACTTAGTTTTATCAATAGGTAGTTGATACGTTTTGACAGTATCAATCCATGAAGGTTTAGAAAGGCCTGCTTGTTGCCAGTCTAAAATTGCAACGTATTTACTTTTGATAAAATCAGATTTGTTATCAAATTTCGAAGTCAAACGAAACACAATGTAATCATAGTCAGTTTGACGTAAGTACAGAACAGGGCGAGTTTTTCCACCGGAAACCTCAGTGAAACTAACATATGCCCAATATAATTGTTTTTCCATCAATAGCCGCCATCATCTTCCAAAAAATCATCAAGTGCTTTTTGATTATCCACCGATACGCTAGGTAGATTGTAACTAGCGTTAATTAATTTCGCGGTGGCAATGTCTTCAGGACGTGCTTGTGGCGTGACCGGAATTTGTCCTGTTTTATTGATTTGAGCATACATCATGCTCATAAGGGTGGCTGGTGTAATACCTGCTTTTGACAAGATATATTCAGCACTTTCAGCGACACCTTGGTCAAGAGTGTATTGAATACGGCGCTTTACCATTTCTGACATTATCACTACCTCCATTCTTTTACTTGATTATACCATTTTGTGCCATTTAATGACACTTTTTTGTTTGCGCTTTTTGCAACTTCGCTAATAGTTCACTAGAAATGGATGATGAATAGGTGATGTTGGAAACCTGATAGTGTGTTTTAATATAGGCATCAATCAAGTAACCAAAGTACCAATCGGAATATTGTTCGGAAACTTTTTCCTGAGAGTTTGTGATGAATAAAAAGCGACGTTCGAGACGGTGACGCCACTTTTTGTCTGATAACATATCCCTAGCTAAATTGGGATAGATAGCGATACCATGTGAAGAATATTTAATTTTAAGGGACACAGTTAAACTCTGTGGTCGATAAGTCATTGTCATCTAATGGAATCTTCCCTTCATAGTATTGTTGTTGTACCTGGTCACGTGCATCAAAGAAATCATCGGCCTCAACATCAACCCAACGCGTTAAAGTTGCTGTTACTTCAATTGTATAAGTCATTTTTTCTCCTTGTATTGCAATCTTGTTAATGTTTAATCAAAATAACCCAAAGTTTCAAGGTGTTCAACTAAACAAACTATGGCTACTGCGCCAAGAATAAGTAAGCTATCTAGTATTAATAACATGATTTATTTCCTCGTAATCCTTTCTCAGTAAGGTAAATCATCTTCGGTGAGGCCTAAGTCAGCCTCATTTTGAGTTGAACCTTTTTTATTTTCAAGTAGTTCAAAGGCATTACCGTTTACTTCGATGACATAATGTTTTGTATCATTTTTATCCATATAAGAACGGCTTTGTAAACTACCAATGATAGCGATGCGATGTCCTTTGAGTGTCAGAGCAGTAATATTTTCTGCAGCTTTTCCCCACATGACAACTGGAATAAAATCGGCAACTCGTTCATCACCATCACGTCTGAACGGACGGTCAATAGCTAAAGTGAAAGTTGCCACTGCTTTACCAGATTGTGTATAGCGCAAATCAACATCTCTCGTTAGACGACCGATTAATTGTACTTGATTCATGTTTATTCTCCTATCCGTCACAACATTTTTCTGTTGGTTTTTGGCTAAGCCATTTATTTTTTATTGCGTTGTGAACGGACGTTCAAGAACACGTTGATGGCGTTTTGCAGGGCTTGCGAAGCAACCGGAGGCTTGGCCTTGCAAATTTAAGCCAGTGACGTGTTATTGTTAGGGAGTCACAAAAGTAAAAAAGAAATGGATTGAGCCAAAGAGCAAACTTGTTTGCTTAGCGTTAGCGCAAAAAGCGCTTGACATAACTGTTATTCAAACAGGTTGGTCAAGCGCTTTGGTGTTGATCCCCCAATGACTTGACTGGTGTGCGATTTTGCACGCCTGTCAAGTTGTGTCAGGGGGCCTGGGGCGCTGTCTTTTATTGACTAAACACTATCACGGTACTTTCTTAAAAATATTAGATGGATCAAAAGGACACAATTGTGCGCGTTTTGGTCTTTTTTTGTTGGGGTTTGATAATGAAGTTATTAAACAATGGAGGAATCATTATGGCAAAAAAATCAATTGCACAACAAATCAAAAGTGCGCAAACAGAGTTGGCGAAGTTTGACGCGGAAATTCAGGAAATACGGCTCAAACAAAAGCAAACAAAATCGTTAATTGCGGATCTTGAGATGCAGCAACAGGCTGAACTTGGGCGTCAAGTGATGGCGCAATTGGGCACTAAATCAATGGAAGACGCTTTATTAAAGATAGGTGATCTAACCATTGATACACCGCAAAATAATGGGGGAGCACATCATGGCATTGAGTCAACACGATAAAGCGGTTCTTAAAAGTTTACCGATTCAAGGCTATCTGGACTGGCGCGGAATTGATTATGTGAGAGTGTCAGCTAATGAATTGCGCTTAGTTGATCATGACTCGTTGGTTATTCGTACGAATCGTAACCAATACTTTTGGAACTCGCGCAATGTCAAAGGTGATCTGGTCTCTTTCATTGCTAATTATGAACTAGGCGACGAAACAAAACCTGGGGTTATGAAAGAAGCTTTGGCGCGGCGTTTTGCATACGCTCGAGAAATTAAAGGCGCCAACATTGATGTGAATCAATACAAGCATCAGAAGTCCAAAGAATCATTTGATTGGAACAAAATTTTTAAAGCAAAAGACACCGTGCGCGCTAAAAATTATTTGGTGCAAGAGCGTGGTTTAAATCCTAAGTTGGTAGAGTTCTGCATCAACCAAGGTTTAATCTTTGAAGGGTCACAATTTAGGGTGCCAGGTGATCTCACCAAGCGCTTGAATCCAGAACCGGTGCTATTTGCTTGGAAAGATGGCAGCGGAAAAATCGTTGGCGCTGACCGTCAAGGAACTGAGATTGACAAGGCATTACATGGTAAGCGTGGCACAACAAAACAAATTATGGCCGGCAGTGATTCAACACATGGATTTAATTTGGCCTTTGGGACCGGTCAGGATACTTTGATTGCGTTTGAATCACCAATTGATTTATTGAGTTATGCCCAACAAAATCATGTGCAATTGGCAAAAGATAATACGACCTTACTGTCGGTTAGTGGCACTAATGGCCGAAAAGTTTATGAATTTTTGGCTGAACGTTTAAAATTTGATCAAGAAGCCATGCCAAAAAAAATTCAATATGCCTTTGACAACGATTTAGCCGGTTTTGAAGCTATGCCAGAACTACAATTTGAAGGCATTGTCTATTCGCGTATCCTGCCTATTAATGGCTATAAAGACTGGAATGAACAACTTAAAGCTGGTGAAAGTGGTCAAGAAGTTATGACCAATGATGGGGCAATCACGCGCCGTAATCAATTGGCAGATCTAGAAGAAAAGCAAACAAAGCAAAAGTCTCAGACACCGATCATTAATTTAAAGGATCAAAATCAAGTTGCGACAAATCAAGCCAAACATAAGGGGAAAAAAGAAACGGCCTGGGTAAATAAAGCAGAGCGCAGTAAAATTAACCGCGAAAAGAATATCAAAATTGTTAAAGAGGCAATGGCGCAAGTTGGCAAATTTCATGATGATCCCAAAGAACTCAAAAATCTCTTGGATTTCATCTCAACTGGCTTAAATTACTCGTCTCGTAATTCATTGCTAATCAAATTACAGCGGCCAGATGCCACTTTGGTTAAAGGTTATCGTCAGTGGGCTCAACAAGGCATTCAGATTAATAAGGGTGAAAAAGGTCTCAAGATTTTTGGTGCACCGACCAAACTAGTGACCATTATTACTGAAAATGGTGAACGCGTCATGTGGCGTGATGCAACAGATGCCCAAAAGCAAGCCGCTAAAGCTAAGCAATTAGAAACATTAGAGATTCAGCATTATCCAGTTGAAACTGTTTTTGATGTTCGTCAGACAAACGCAACCCAAGAACAGTTACCAAAATTATTGCCCAATCGGCCAATTGATCTGCAGACTGATCAAAGTCCCCAACATATTGATAATGCCTACCAAGCACTGACAAAATATGTTGGTGAATTGGGTATTACGCTACATTCTGATGCTAAGGGTGACACGTTATTAACGCAGCGGCCCCAAACCTGGCAAGGGCAAGCAAAAGGTATGTTTGCACAAATGTCAGATTCTAAAGATAAACGCATTTACTTGCGAACTGATTTACCAATGACAGATAAAGTACATGTGCTGGCGCATGAAATTGCGCATGCTAAACTCCATGGCTTGATGAGTAAAGCAGATTATCCAAAGGAAATCAAGGAATTACAAGCAGAAATGACCAGTTATGTCGTGACTAAAAATTTAGGGATTGATCCTGGACCAGATTCCATTCGCTATATGTCCAGTTGGACAGATAATTTGAAAAAAATGCCAAGCGTCGCGGACACAGGCAAAATTTTGTCGCAGGTAGTTGATGCGGCCACAGATGTGCAACGTTATCTATCTCATAATTTAGAAAATGGTGCAGTAAAAAAACAAACGAGCGCCTTAGCGCAGGGCGTTAAACAGGCGAAAGTTCAAGAAGTAGCCGCTAAAGCAACGCTAACAAGATAGAAGGAGATCAAGATGAATCAAGAAGAGACGTTATACGGCACAATTACCGCTATCACTAAAACAGTGGACGTAATTGTCCTCTCGTTTATGCCAAAAAATTCAGAGGACGACCAAACGGCCTTGGCCTTGACAGTTGACCCGATGCGTTATGACCAGTTAACCCCAACGGGAGATCCAGCATTAGGTGTAGAAGTAGCGATTGTTGTCAAGCAAGTCAAACAAATAGATGGCACAATACAGCCGATTGTACAAAATATTTACAATCCCAATGGTGAATTTGTCGCCGTGGATGAATTACCAGAACTAGCCAACTTTCAACATGAAACGTTGACACAAGACGCTTTAAATATGAGTGATTTACAAGCTCAAGTCGATGCCACTATCAAAGCAATTCAAAATGAACCAGGTTTGGAACGTGACCTAATAACAGCTCGAAAAGAAGAAGTTAAAGAGGCAGCCACAACATCAACCGACAATGGCGATCCTTTGGCAAATATTGATAAACAAGATGAAAGTGAGCATACCAATGAGCGAGGAGACATACTCTGAAACACCTTATATAGACCGTTATACCGTGAATATCAGTCAAATTGTCCAAGCTAATCCTAGTCAGCATGTTGCTTACAACCGTGATGCCGAAATGGAGCGGTTGTGGACATCCTTAAATAAAGTGACGCTAAATTCTCCCTTACTGATTGGCCCGTTTGGTGTGGGGAAAACACAATTAGTAGAAGCCTTAGCGTTAAAGATGCTCGAACAAGATAATGCCTGGCATGATCGCCAAATCATTCAAATTAGTTTGGCTAATTTAATGTCAATCACTGATGGTGAAACATATGATTACAAGTTTCAACAAATCATTACAGAATTAACAACGCACGCTGATCAATACGTGGGGTTCATTGATGAAATTCATCAGATTAACGCCGGTGACTATCAAGCAGCAGGACAAATTATTAAACCGGCCTTGTCACGCGACAAACTTCAAATCATTGGGGCAACCACCACTGAGGAGTTTCATCAGTATATTGAAGGTGATGGGGCCTTAATGTCGCGCTTTGATTTGATTGCTATTCCAGAATTAAGTGTGCTGCAAACAGTCAATATCATTCACCAGATTAAACCAAAATTTTCGCAAGATTATGACCTAGTGTTACCTGATGAACTAGATCAGCGAGTGGTTGAGCTATCGGTTCGCTATATACCTGATCAATTCTTACCCCGTAAAGCAATTTCATTGTATGATTCAGCGACCGCTTACGCTAAAATTCACGGGGATCATGAATTAACCATGAGACATTTGGCTCATATTTTGGCATTTGATTTTAACATTCCAGAAAGAATCACGATATCAAGTGCGGATGAACGATTAGAACGCTTAGCGGATAATATGAAAGCACAGGTAATTGGCCAAGATGAGGCGATTGATGATATGGTCGATTTAATCATTGAGAAAGCAGCAGGATTGCGGAACGACAAAACACCAGTTTCCATGATTCTTGCAGGCACACCTGGCGTAGGAAAAACAGAATCAGCGCGCGCTTTAGCGAGGTATTATTTTGGTACTGAGAAGAATCTGTTACGTTTTGATATGTCTGAATATAAACAATTAGACCAATCATACGCTATGTTTCAACAACGTTTGACCCAACAGGTACGTCATTCACCTTATTCAGTTGTATTGTTAGATGAAATTGAAAAAGCAGATCCAGAAATTTTAGATTTGCTCTTACAAGTCATGGATTATGGCCATCTATCAAACAAGGCAGGACGGGGCGTTAAT
Organism: Leuconostoc sp. S50; assembly: GCF_016624925.1. NCBI lineage: Bacteria > Bacillati > Bacillota > Bacilli > Lactobacillales > Lactobacillaceae > Leuconostoc > Leuconostoc sp. S50. The sequence continues at coordinate 32,766 of NZ_JACVUE010000007.1, forward strand.
TTTGCGGATGTCTTGATTCTAATGACTACGAATGCCGGTTCTAAAGCTGTGATTAACCTCTTTGATAAGTCACAAGAATACCTCAATGACAACCGGCGTATGGATAATTTCAATACAACATTTGAATTAGCATTGATTAACGCCGGTATGCGGGCTGAATTTATTTCGCGAACAAATAAAATCATTATCTTCCACATTTTAACCATGCCTGAAATGGTGAAAATTACGGATTTAAAGCTCAACCAAGTCAATAAGCGGTTACAGAAGCAGGGATTTAATCTAGTATGGCAATCGGAAGACGTTAGCCACTACATCGATACGTTTGACTTAGGGTTTGAATGGACCGATGACAACAAACAGCTACCTGTGCATCCAATTGCTGAATATATTGCAGATGTTGGTTATAAACCGAGTCGTGGGGTGCGATCACTTGATGCAACTATCAACAAGTATATTACTGCGCCACTAGGTCGCATTATATTACAGGCACGGAAAAAGCCAACGGTTCAAACAGTCTTTGTCTTTCGGGCTTTAGGTGAAGCACCAACCAAGACGAGTCCATATGGCTCCTGGAAGCCAATTTTTAATCAATTATCACCACTTAAAAATGAGAAAGGTGAATTAAATGATATTTAGAAAAAAACACGATTATCAAAGCGAACGGGATTTCAATAAACAATCTTATATTCGGTGGCGTGGGCAATTGTGGTTTAGAATCACATATGCAATTGTAATGACCCTTATTCTGACAGCAGCAGTGCTATATGCTGCTGTGATTGCTAATACAGCTTGGATTGTTATCCGTACGTTAGGTGGAATGCTGGCGCAAGCCTATCGAACCTATACTTGGTCACCTATTAGTGGAGAGACATTGCTGAATTTACTGTTGATGAATGGCAATCCAAGCAACACTTTCCAGGTATGGGTCAATGCAGGATTACCCATTAAACTGGGTATGTTGTTGTTGTGGCTTTATTTGATGTATCGCTTTGTGGGGCGACGTGTCTATGACTGGTCACAAGTCTTTGGTGATATTACGCGAAATACTAATCGTTTTGCGACAATCGAAGAAATCGAACAAACCTATAAATTGGTGCCAGATCGTAACAAGTTTTATCAGGGTGCCCCGGGACATCCTGTTGCTCATATTTCAGGTTATGATCGCCGTTTTGCGACGATTCACCCAATTTTGTTTCTCTGGCAGTGGCTAAAACGTCCTTTAGGCATGAATGAACGTGTCTGGCCAACAAGGTATATCAAATTACGTACCCTGCTGCAAAACATGACAAACAAAATTTCTTGGTTGCACCGTTATTTTATTCATCAACAAACTGTCAAAGGTGGTTTTGAAGGCTTTTATTGGGTAGATACATCAAATACTCATGCGATGACATCAGGGATTAGCCGCTCAGGTAAGGATCAAATGTTAGGGTATCCTTTAATTGACATTATTCGTCGCTCCGAAGAGCAGTGGAACATTGTAGATACTGACGCTAAAAACGAAGATGCCAAGATGAGTTATAAGGCTTTACGCGAAGCAGGTTATGATGTCCGAATGATTAATATCATGGATCCTAGCGAATCGGATTCATGGAATCCGTTACAAATTGCGTTAGATTATGCGATGCAGGGGAACTTACCACAGGCTGCCATTGAAATTAATTCAATTGTTCAGATTATCGGTAATACAGACAATGCCAATGGTAACGGTAAAGATATTTGGGATAGTGCTGCGGAATCCACCATTCAGGCAATTATGCTAGTGTTGTTAAAACTAGCGCTTGAAGAAGATAACCCGCGTTTAGTGACTTTACCAAATACCGTGCAGTTTATTAACTCAATGAGTGCATTCACAGATAAAGAGGGTGATGGTTTAACAAAATATTTCTCAATGATTAAACAGTTACCCATGACACCCATTAATAACATGATTTTATTGAATGCGGGGCAATACTTGGGATCCTCTGGAGACACGAAAACCTCGATTCTTTTTACGGTCTTAAATCGGTTGACGTTGTTTGCAGATGAAAATATTGCCCGTTTAACGTCACTGAATTCGATCACGTTAACCGACATTGGTTTCCCGCGGATGATCAAACTTAGCTTTGATAAGCGTTATGCTGGCGCGGCAGTTACTTTGCGGGTGTTAGATCAACATCAGCATGAAGTGGAGCAAATTAGAGCTGATATTGATAAACAAACTGGTGAGGATAAGCTAAAGGTCAATCAATACGGTGGCATTCAAATTCCGATTCGGCGCTTTTTGGATAACGAATGGTTAATTGAAGCAAGTTTTGATAATCCAACTAATCCACAACACATCCGCCATGATAAAGTCAAGATAACAGGTACAAAGAGACAGCAAGTTAAACTTGGTAAGCCAAAATTTGATAGGTACTCGAAAAAGCCAATTTTGAAAGTAGTGGTGAAAAGTATTGAGGCAAAGCTTAAATATGGCCAGGTAGCAGTATCGATTCGTTATTCTGAACGACCAATGGCCATCTTTGTGATTACCCCACAAGATAATGACTTGTTTGCCATGCTGGCCAGTTTGTTTATTGCCCAAGTTTATTCTGCTAATACCAATATTGCTAGTCGTATTACGCAACGTGAACTGAACAAATGGATTTTTTATAAACTCAACGAATTTTCAATGTATCCACGTATTCCAGGGTTTAATAACATCTTGACCCGTGGTCTAACCTATCATCAATTAGTGGATATTTACATTCAAACGATTGATCAACCTCGCTTACATTATTCTGAATATGAAACACAAGAAATTATCGGCAATACAGGTAATTGGTTCCATGTCTTGACTAACGATGAGAGAACCAATGAAGCTCTGTCTAAAAAGTTAGGTGAAATTGAAGTTCAGACTGAATCAATCACCTCGCAAGTCGGTGTGGAAGAAAAAGACTGGGTATCCGGAAATCGTCAAGTACATGTTGAGAAGCGCCGCTTAATGGATGCAAAAGAGTTGTCTGAATTGATGGATAATGAGTTAATTTCAATTCGCACAGTTAAAAGGCAAGATCGGAAATTTAATAAGGTGCGGGCATTTCCTATTTTTGCGACCGGCAGTTTGACTTTACCATTTGCTTTTAAATTACTCGGTGATCAATTTACTTTGAAGTATTATACGGCGGACCTAGCCTTGTCAGCTAAGCATAATCAGTTATCTTATCAAGATTTGTATCAAGATTTTACACCATATTATCAGTTGTTGGCAGACCAAATTCAAACCGATAGCGGTGATTTATATCACGACACATCTGGTCAATTATCCGCTCCGGATAATCAAATGATTCAGGAACAAATTGCTGTGGCTCAAAGTGCTCATGCAACTGAATTGACCCCTTTGCAAAAACAGGAAGAGGAAGCTTACCTTGCTTGGAAGGAAGCATTTGTCGCTGATGACACACCATTTTTGACACAAGAAGATATTGCCGATAAGAAAAAGCGTAAGACGGTGGAACAAATGATTAAGCAAAATTTTCCGCGTAGTAAAAACGAAAAACAGAAACCTGCTTATGCCCAACTGAACAACGACACGTTCTTTGATAACTATGCGAACAATACAAATCGCATGATTATCGAACTTTTAGGCGGAGATTTAAAAGCGATGTGGGAAATTATTCGAATACTTTAGGAAAGGAATGAATATGATTAAACAAAAATGGCGCCAGGGAATATTGGCACTGACAACATTATGGATTAGCAGTTTGATTTTAATTCCAAATGTTGCAGCAGCAAGTTATGATAGCAGTAAAGTTGCTTTTTGGGATAGTGTGAAAAATTATATGCCAGTGTATCCTCACCTGGTCATTACTGTGCTGATGCTAATTTTACACGGTATTGCCTTATTATTTTATTACTTGGCACAAGGTGTTTTTGAGGCGTATACGCATGCCTTTGCATTATTTGATTTTACGACTATTTTTACTGGTCATTCCAGTGCGGCAGCTAATACGGTTGCCCAACAGTGGGGCTTATTGAAAATTGGTGCGTTATTGTTTGACATTGGTTTTATTGCGCTGGCTTTAATGATGGTGTTGCAATGGATTCGTTTTGCAGTGTCTAATGGGGCTAAGGGACGTGAATGGCCGAAAGGAATTGTCATGTCGGTTGGCTTAATTGCCATCTTACCCTGGCTACTAAGTATCTTTACGCAGATAGTTCCCGCAACTGCGTCTTTTGTGATGAACCCTAATGGTCAACAAGTGAAAAATTATAGTCCAATTGATCAACTATGGCGTAACGAATCAGTTTATTTACCTGATTTAGCCAAAAATGATTTTGATTATGCTAAATACGTCAAGAGCCGTGATGGTGATGATGCTAAAACTGATAAATTTTATAAACAACTCATTACATCTTCTGTGTATCATAATGTCATGAGCGATGGACAAACAGATGGCGTCTTCGGTATTGGTGCCAAAGATGGATATGCCACTGGTCTAAATGATATAGCCAAGAAAGTATTCACACAAAAATGGGATTATGCTAACGATAAAGTCGTTGACTTAGACAAGGCCTCGTGGGCCACAGGCAAGACCTTTCAGGAAGATTATCCGGTGATTAAGACAAATTGGTTGGGCATCATTGGTGGTGAAATCGTCTATATTGTCGTTGTCTTTGGTGCCATTATTTCACTGTTTTTAGCGATGTATCGTATTGCGATGTACGTTGGTACTGTTGGTTTCTTTGTTATGCGTGATGGCACCAAAGGTAAACGTGCCCAGCAGGTCCTACAACTCATTGAGGGGCAACTGACAGGAGCTGTTCTCTTACCCGTTGGCCTAACCTTGTTCTTTGCTTGGACGCAGTTTGCTTTTGATACCATTAATGGTTTAACACTTGGTATGTGGCCGTACACCGTATTAGCGATTGCAGCCTTAGTGGCTGGTGGAAAAGGCGTGATGACTGGGTTTCAGCTGATTGAAGAATGGACAGGTACTAGTACGCAACATAATGCGATGGCCACAGTTATGGGTGCCCAAATGGCCGGAAATATCGTCGCTAAAGGATTGGCTGGTGGACAATCACTAATTGGTAAAGGTGTTGGCGCTGTTACAGGTAAAACCAAACAAAAGAAAGTACAAGCTGCGATGGGAAATGGCGCCGATGGTAATGGTGGCATCAGCGACAGTCAAAATTCAAATCCAACTGGTGGCCTCGGTGGCACAAGTTCTGAAGGCTTGCCTCTGAAAAAGAACGGCAAGGTGGATACGGATCGTTTGCAAGATGGCAAAGTTTTACCAAAGGGCAAGTCACATCGCCGGAACACAGCTCATATAGCAGCTGGTGTTGGCCGAGTCGGTCAAACTTTAGCTCATCCAATTAAGACAACCGCTTCTGCTGGAAAAGCAGCAGGCAGTGGTGTCAAACAAGCAGTCTGGGATAAAGGACTAAAACAATATGGACAAAATGTTGGCGCCGGCTTTACTGCTGGTAAGCAGTCCATCAACTCCTTTAATTCTCGCCACACAAAACCATCTGTTGGACCAATTCAAACTTCAAATGCTCAGGTAGGCATGGGAGGTAATCAGGCTGCCCAATCATTATCAAAGTTGAACAATGGTGGTCAGTCATCTAACCAGTCCAAGACTAAGGGTAACGTATCAAGCGATATTCAAAGTCCGAAACCAGGTACAAATTCAGTTTCACAGCCAGCAAAGTCGACTGTAACGTCACAAAATACAACACAATCGACTCATAAAGCGGTAACCCCTGCTAAATCTGTTGAAAAAACTGATAAAGTGCAGAATAGTAATAAACCAACTGCTTCGGCACAGAGTAAAAAAACTGGTGAGTTCGATATTGATGATTTTGCTAAAAACATAACTAAAAAGTAACCTAATTTTTTAGCTAGCATTAACTAAGTGAGATAGAGAAATCTACCTCACTTTTAAATTTAAGCTCACATCATAAAGTTATTCTTTATTTGCATTCTTTGCTTTTTTTATTTAAATCATTGTTACAAATATTTAGTCAACAAGTTGAGATCACTTGATGCTTAAATCTGAAATTGAAGTGTGGGAATAGTAATCAGCGCGCTTTAGCAGTAGCGAAATTGGTAAGGGTTGATCAGCCACCAGCCATTCAGTCAACAATTTAATAGCCATTTCGCTGAAAATATCAGACATAAATTTTTCTTCTGCTGACTGACAGTTTTTAAAAGGCAACCAATCGCGTCGTAGTCTCGTTAAAAAGTCATCAAAAAGTTCAAAATTTAAGCCATCGGTAGCGTGATAAATTGATTTGATGGCACTGCGATAACGATTGAGAACTGTCAAAACTATTTCTGTTTGTTTATGATTGGTAATATCTAATGGCGCCTTCCCTGCTGGAGATTGACCTAAATTATTTAGCAAATCGGATAAGATTTGATCTTGTAAATGAATCAATATTACTTGTGTCGGCGTATCAAAATACTTGTAAAATGTTTTGCGATTAATATTGGCAGTTCTAGAAATTTCCGCTACTGTTATTTTTGCTAGGGACCGGTTGGGAAGTAAATCAACTACTGCTTTAAGTATTCTATTTTTTGTCTTGTTATTAGTTATTATGTTTTGCATGTTACCCACAGACTCGCGTCTTTTTCTTAATACCACAAGATAATATTATTGATTATTATTTAAAGATTGAATTATCAATTTAAACTCGTTTATGGCAGATAATGTTACTTATTCTACAATAAAACTTGCAAAAAACCAATTTGATGATATTTAATTTGTATTGTTCATAGTTTGAGAAGTATATTGATACCAATCGCGCATGTATAAGGAAATCGGGACAATGTCAGCCGTGTTTTGTGATAAAATAAATTTTGAGATTATGAAGGCTGATACTAGTATACGCATAACTGATTGGTTGGATGGTCTTGAATATAAATTTTTTAGTGTATCAATTAAACGTCACATTAATTTAAAATTAAAGTAAAACTACTTGACAAATAAGAAGGAGCGGTTCACAATGCGACAGCACAGCACAGCACAGCACAGCACAGCACAGCACAGCACAGCACAGCACAGCACAGCTAATTATGTAGCCGGTGTTTTATTTGTCAACTATTTAAAAGCATTTTTATTGACTCTTAATCGAATCAGTAAGGATGCTTTTGTTGTGTCATCAAAGACGGTGGCATAAATGATGGTTAATGAAATTTTTAATGAGCGGCCAAAAGCCAATGAAAAAAAACGTGCGCTTGCTTACATTGGTAAGTTACTTGATGACGCACGTAAAGATAAAAATAAAAATCAATCAGATATTGTTGAGCTTGAAGAGGTTCAACGTCTTTTAAATAGCAAACGGTATGGCCTTGTTTGGGAAGAACATGCTGAAAAAGTCGAAGAAGAGATGAACACTAAAATTCCTATTTTTGTTGAGGATAAAAGTAAAAAGATTAAAGATGATTTAGATAACATCAATTACAATTTTATTTTGGAAGGTGATAATTTACACAGCTTGCACTTGCTTGAGAAAACACATGCTAACTCAATTGATATTATTTATATTGATCCACCCTATAACACTGGTAATAATGATTTTAAATATAATGATACGTTTGTGGGGGCTGATGATGAATTTAAACATTCAAAGTGGTTATCTTTTATGAATTCTAGATTGACTCTTGCAAAAAGATTGCTAAATTCAGAGGGAATTTTATTTTTAAGTATTGGTGATGATGAACAGGCAGAATTAACGATGCTTGTAGATGAAATTTTTGGTCGTCAAAATAGATTAGCAGTGATTCCGAGAATTGCAAAGAGAACATCAGATAAAGGAAACCAATTTCGACCAACAAAGGATTATGTTTTGGCTTATGCGGTTGATGTTTTTAAGCAACCAGAATTTAAAATACTAAAAAAATTTAACATAAATGATTATAATAAAATCGAGAAAGGGACAGGTCGTAAATACAAAAAATCAGGAGCTTCCTTATATCAACCATCATTAGATTCGCGACCAAATCAGAGGTACTTCATAGAAGCCCCAGATGGATCTTTCATTATTCCACCAGGAGAAACCATGCCGTTGGAAAATAAAGATGGAGCAAAAGTGTTGCCGTTGAAAACTGATGGCGTTTGGAGATGGTCTGAAGCAAGCTATCAAAAGCAAAAAGAGCAACTTATTTTTACTAAAGCCACAAATAGGTCCCCACTTATCGATGAAAATGGGAACAAATCCAAGTGGAACATATATCCTAAAGTTTATGCAGACAATGAAGATGGGGCAACTAAGCACCCAGAAGATGTTATTTATGATTTTGTGAACTCTCAGGGAACTAAAGAAGTCAATAAATTAAATCTAAGTTTCTCGTTTTCTAAACCTGTTGGACTAATTAAATATTTGATTAATATTATTGATAAGCCTAATACAGTAACTGTTCTTGATTTCTTTGCGGGTTCAGGTACAACGGGCCAAGCAGTTACAGAGTTAAACGCTGAAGATGGCGGACACCGTAAATTTATTCTTGCTACCAATAATGAGAATAATATTGCTGAGGAAGTAACGTACGTACGTATGAAAAACGTCTCTTCTGGAACCGATAAATATGAAGCGCATCCAATGAATTTAAAATACTTCAAAACGGCCTTTATATCAAAAGACGATGAAGATATTGAAAATGAGCTGCTTGATAATGTAAAAACACTTGTTGAATTACAATGGGGCGTTGATTTAAGTAGTTCTTCAATAAGAATTGTTACAACCTTAACCGAGGCTGGAAGTATTGAGTTAAAAGGCCTAACAAAGGTTTATATGCGAGCTCAAGTTCATAGCATGTTAACGCAAGAACAGGTTACAAAATACAATCAAACAGGTGTGACTATTTATGACATTCCAGAAAGTTATTTTAGCAAAGAATTACGGGAGCAGGGACTATGAGTTATCAATTATTTCCATTTCAAGAAAATGCTGTTAATATCTTGATGGATAAGTTTTTTAAGTCTACAAAAAAGACGAGCCTTTTGTACGCTCCAACTGGTTCTGGAAAAACTGTGATGATGATTGCATTGATGGATCGCATCATTAAAAACAATCCAAACCCATATGAGTATACCTTTGTTTGGCTAACCCCAGGGAATGGCGAACTAGAAGAACAATCATGGCGTAGTGCTTCGACAAAGGCAGTTGAACTTACATCACAGTTATTACCAGATGCATTACTACAAGGATTTTTGCCAGGTGTGGCAACATTTATCAACTGGGAATTAATTAAGAGTAAAAAAAATAACGCCGTGCGTGATGGGGAAACCAAAAATCTGGATGACATTATTAAAAATGCTCAGGAAGCTGGCACACACTTTGCTCTTATTATTGATGAGGAGCATAGAGATCAGACCAACAAAGCCCAAGATATTATTGAAAAGTTTAATGCTGACAAAATTATCCGTGTTAGTGCTACCCCACGGACAAATGGTCCAGATTATGATGTGATTACAATTAATGATGAAGATGCAATTGCTGCAGGACTAATTACGCGACAAATTGTATTAAACGATAATGTACATGATGACGAAAGCATATCAGATACTGTGCCATTTTTCTTGGATCTAGCAGATGAAAAACGACGATCAATTAAATTGGCATATCAAGCAATTGGCGTTAAACTTAATCCACTAGTTTTGATTCAATTTCCTGATGAGAAAAAATCTAACAAGATAGAACGTGATTTCTTAATTAATAAAGTTGAGCAGTATTTAGTCGATGGTTTGGGACAGCATAAAGATGGTGACAATCCAACTATTTCACGCTGGCTAAGCAATGAACATATCAATACTGAACAATTAGAGCAGCAAAATAATCCGATTAATTATTTAATGATGAAGCAGGCGGTTTCAACTGGTTGGGATGCACCACGAGCTAAGATATTGATTAAGTTTCGGATGAACACAGAGGCAACATTTACCTTACAGACAATTGGTCGTATTCGTCGTATGCCAGAACACAAACATTATGATAACCGTTTATTGGACAGTGGCTTTATTTATTCTGATGATCAAGACTACCTTGCAGACATCATGAACAGTAAAGGCGGCCATAAGCTGGTAACTTATGAGCTCAATCCAGAGGCCCCTAACTTTGGTTTGGCTTCAATTAAGCCTAACGCAAGCGCTGGTATCACTAATGAAGAAGTAGTGAAGTATTTTTATGGGCAATTAAGTACAAAATACAAATTGACTAATGATGTTGACGAAAATAAAAATACATTAAAATTATCTGGATATATCTTCGGCACAGAAATCAATCAACAAATATCTATTTCTGATGACTTTGTAAATGACACTATGAGTAAAAGTCTTGGAACGCGTAATGTGAAAATACCTGTTAATTCAGATATACATCGGTTGCGCTTGCTTGATGCTGAACAAGATATTATGAAACCGTTTCACGTTGATAAGCCTGCCGATGCTTATGATATTTTGGTTGAATTATTTAGTATCCGAGCAGCAGGCGTTGTGATCCCGCCAATCTTAAAAATGAAAAATCTTGAATTGATGGCATTTATTATTAATAACCGTAAGAAAATTCGAGATGATGCTCGTGAAATGGATAGTGGTAAATTTGCTAAACAGTTGAATTTGTTTAACGAGGTTAATGAGGGTCGTGCCGATGTTGTACCATTTATTTTACCAACGGTTGATGCTTATGCTATGACCGAATTAGACAAATATGATCTATTGACTAAAAACGTCTATGTGGGTTATTCAACTAAAAATTGGGTAAAACAATCTGAACCAGAAAGAGATTTTGAACGTTGGGCACAAGAATCAGAATCAGTTAAATGGATTTATCGTTCCAAGGATCGAGGAGAACAATATTTTTCAATTGCTTATGGCGCTAAAAAAGAAGGCTTTTACCCCGATTATATTTTACAAGGTGTTGATGGTATCACATATATTATTGAAACCAAAGGAGGTCAATCAGCTGATGGTGTTGATGAAAATATTGATCCATATGCCGAGCAAAAATTTAATGCACTTCGGAATTATGCTGGAAGTGAATGGGGAGAAAATATTAAGTTTGCTTTTGTACGGAAGGATAAAAGGCTTAATCGATTGAAATTTAATAATTCCCAGTGGAGTAATGATGTGAGTGCTAATCCTGCTTGGCGTCCATTGGAAGAGTTATTTACTTTCTTTTCTGAATGAGGGGTTCAATCACCAAATTACTAAACAAAGCAATTTCAATAACAAAATAAGAACCATGGTCATTTTCTGACCACGGTTCTTATTTTGTTAGTATTTGTCCTAGTAATTCATCTACAAATGCACTTGCAGACTTGTAGCCTTGTTGCTTAGCTAACTTCTCAATGCCTTCTTTCACTGAGGGACGGAGGGTATATGTGACTGTTTGTTTGCGCTCGTGGTTATCAGCACTTGGTAATTGGATGTTTTTGACAATTTCTGATGTCTTACCAAATGCATTTGACATTTGTTCATCAGCGCTTTCCTGATCAAACATCTGGTTTTGGTGATTTAGTGGGTTGGCCATCATCTTGTCCGTCCTTTATTTTGATTATCGTCGGTTTTCTGTGCTTGCTGATGATGCTTAAATCGGTTTTCAGTAGGTTTTAAAGTTGGCCTGGCTTCATTATGATTTTGCTCGCTTAATTGTAAAATACCAATTCGCGAAGTCAATTCCCGATCGACATATCCTGCTACTAGATCAATGAATGCTTGTGGATTATTTGTTTTTTGTGCGTCTGACAACGTATTCATATAATCAATGCGGCTACGTTGATCAGGTTGAATATTGGTGATAGGATAACCGTTCCTGGTTAAGGCAAACTCCATTAATAAACGTGCTGTCCGACCATTACCATCTAAGAATGGGTGAATGGTCACAAAACGTAAATGTAATTCCGCGGCATATTGGACTGGGTGTAGTTTGTGCTGCGCTGTTTCATTCCAATAAATTAAATCTTCCATCTGTTTTCTGATTTTAAATGGTTCTGGATAAGGATTGAATTCGGCGCCGGCAGGTCGAACAGAGACATTTCGATAGCCACCTGGGTAACCATCAGGATTATTTTTGTCAAGGGTTTGCATGGTTGCCAACTGATTTAAATCTTTAATCACGTTTTCGGTAATCTCAGTATTGCCTGTGGCCAAATCACGCATGTAATCATAGGCTTCACTCAAATCAAGCGTTTCTAACACGTCTTTGACAGGAACACCATGCAGCGTAACACCCTGCATCAAAATAGCTTCAGTCTCACTATATTCTAAGGTACTACCTTCAATTTTGTTAGATGACCAAACATGTTCCATTTTTTTCTGCTGATTGATTGTATCAATTTCTAATTGATGAAGAGGACGATAACTGTCCATTTTATTGAGTTTTTCAGTTAATATATTGAGATCAAAGCTCATCTGCTTTCACACTTTCTAATAGTTTTACAAATGCATTTTCAATTTCTGCGAGCGCTTTTTTATTGTCGGTTTTCAGTTCGAAAATGGGTGTTTTTAACATGGTTGAGGCATTAAATAATTCCCGTTCGTAAATGGTTGCCACTACGTCGTCAAGATCAGCGATGATACTTGCAAATTCACGTGAAGACCTAGTATTGAATTTTACTCGATTAGCTAAATAATGCACCTGGGCATCAATTAAACTGACGCGCGTACGAATATCAACAGCGTCAGCCTGGAATTCCTTAAATCGAATTTCAAACTGAGATTTAGATTGCACAAAACCATATTCACTGGGTTCTAGCGGTACAATCACATGATCAGAGATGGCAATCATGTTTTTAGTTAAGGTGCCAAATTCTGGATGCGTATCGATTAAAACAAAGTCATAATGATTAACTAGCTCAGCGTGATCTTGTAACCACATTAACATCAAAAAATTCTGATTATTGCGACCTTGGAGTAGGGCTTCTAATTGATCTAAATTAGGGCTAGCCGGTAATATACTTAATTGATCATTAATCTGCCTGATTTTTGGTTGACCACCTGTGAAAACATCAAAGAGGGTATTAGTTGAAGAGTAAACACCGTATGTGGATGACAGGTTGCCTTGATAATCTGAATCAATTAATAAGACTGAATAGCCTTGCTTGTTTAAATACGCACCAAAATTGAAGGTCATGGTTGTTTTACCCACGCCGCCTTTTGAAGCAGAGAATGTAATAATTTTAGTCATGATGAATCTCCTGTTAGTAGTTTGTCAAAACGAAATAACGGGTTTCACCAATCCAGACACTGACTAAAGATTTAGAAGAAACTTTAGTAATTTCAGTATAGCAAGATTCGACAAGGTTAACAACATGTTTTCTAATATATTTAACAACATAATAGTAAATATACTTTGTGTTGTAATATAAAACATAACATGTAACATACTTTATATTATAGAATCTAATACAACATGACACATTTTATATGTTGTATTAGATCAATGAGGACCAAAAAGTGCGCGTTTTGGTCTTTTTTTGTTGGTGTTTGATAATTGACTCATAGACCTTGAAAGGAGAATTTTAAAATGAATGACTATGAACAAGTTTTACCTGGTCGCAATATTTGGAAGAAAGTGAGTCGCTGGTTATTTATGACTGTGGAACGGTTAGCTGTGGCGGCTGCTGTGTTTTTCCCAACTGTTTTGATGATTAATTATGCCTATCCTTATAATGTGGGCTGGTTAGGGTTGCTCTTTGGTCTGTTAATGGCAGTTTTGTATGTGTATTTAATCCTACCAGCCCCTAGTAACCCAAATGCGCTAATTTATAAGGAACTGCTTACTGCCATTATGAATTCAATTACCAACAAGTCACAACCAGCAACTGATGTCGTTGCTTTGACTGAACAGCCACAAATAAGCATGGCAAGGAAGGAGAAATAAATGGCTTTAACCAAACAAAAAAAGCGCCACGTGACCTTTTCACAAATGAAAGTGATTTGGTCACGGCGCCAACAAGAGCCCATTTGGCAAATTATCCCTTATAAACGTATTTTAGAAACCAACAAACATCATCCAATCGTATTACAAGATGACACCTACCTTGATATGCTAAACATTCCTGGCAAGGATCTTGATTTTATTTCTTCTGATGGGGCTAATTCTGATAAATCAGTGATTGAATCATTTCATCGTTTTTTAACAATTTATGTGTCAGACTTTGACATCATTGTCAGCCAATTACCAGCAGATACTAAAACGCAAAAAGCAGCTTGGTCAGGTCGCTTAGCAGAAATTGATCAAGCATTAAGAGATGTGGCGACACAGGCACGTTATGATCAATTACTACAACAACGTCAATATGTCTTGATGCAAATTGAGACTGATAACAATGTGGTGGAAAAAATTACGCATCAGGAATATACCGCTTTCATCTATGGTGATTCAATTAAGAAATTAGATCAATATCGGACAATGTTTCTAACAGAGGGTGGTCAAGCCTTTCAAGCACAAGAAGTTTCTGCGAAACGGAAACGAATGATTCTATATCAACTTAATAATCCAGCAGAAATGTTGACTGGAGGTCGACGATTATGAGAACAAGTCCTAATGCTAAAATGCAAGCTGCCCTAAAAGCTCGAGGCTATGATTTAAGTCTATTGGCAGAAACACAAAATATCGGTGGTACAGAATTCCACACGCAATATATTAGTTGGGAATTAAACAAAGTGAGTGCCGTTGTTAGCGTCTATAATTTTCCAAAAACTGCTCAAGGTCGTGGCTGGTTACGTAATTTAATGAATCAAGAAGATGCCATTATTGACGTTAAAATTGGGACTGAAGATCGCTTAACCATTGAAAAGGCTTTGGAAACAGCTCATAACAATTTACAACTTAAAGCAAATAGTGACATGACCAATGAGGGCGAGGCAATCGAAGCCAGTGCTGATGCACAAGTTACCCTAAATGACTTGAACCAAGCGCGCAATGGGCATGAGGTTTACAAACGTGTTTACATTCGGATTATGCTCAATGATAGTTCACTGGAACATTTGCGTGAACGAATTAGTAAAGTTCAACGTGACTTCAATGATTTTAAACTCAAAGTTTATAACTCAGAGCAGCTTAATCACTGGCAACAATTTTTTAAGCCCGCCATGAAAGTTGAAAATTTATCAATTCGGGATAAAGGCTTTCCAATGAAAGCTTATGCCTTAGCAATGGGTTATTGGTTTAACCAGACTTTCATTAGCCACCCATTTGGGGCCTATATGGGGCTCACTTTTCAAGACGGTGAAATTATGTTTGATCCTGCTTATTATGATGGTAAAAATCAATTAACTGCGTATAACTTAGTCATTGGTGGCATGCGCTACGGTAAATCATCATTTGTCAAAAAGGCCGCCATGTCACTTTGGGCTAAGGGTGATGATTTATGGGTGTTTGATAAATCTGGTGAGTATCAATCTTATGTGGACTTCATGGGTGGTTTGAGCATCACTATGGATGGATCAGAAAATCGGGTGAATCTTTTCCAGGTTTATGGCACTGTATTAGACAACAACGGGGGAATTGATGTTATTAGAAGTTTTTCGCAGCATCGTAGCAAAATTGTCACTTGGTATAGCACTTTGAATCCACAAGCGGGTCAAAAAGAGCGCGAAATGTTGTTAGATCTCATCAATGATTTCTATATTGAGCAGCGTATGTGGTCTCTAAATCCCAAAGAACATCCGGCGCAATTGCGTGTGATTGGTTTAGCTAATGACGACTATCCCATCATGGAAGACTTCATTACTTTCCTGCAAACCCAACAACTCAATACCAGAGGTTGGTCATCTAGTCGTGTTCAGTTGTTAGAAAATATTGTGTCAACGTTTAATACTTTAAATCAGACGTATGGGGACATGGTGAATGGTGGGACAACTGTCCCAGATTTAGCTAGTGAACAGATTGTACGTTTTGATACTTCTGGTTTATCTAAACTGGATAATAACTTATACAATGCCCAATACTTTACGATTCTATCACTGATGGAAAGCTACGTTGTCCAAAATGGTATTCACCAGCGTCAAAGAATGAAAACAGGTGAAATCAAGTCCAACGGTTGGTCAACTAAAAATCCAGTTCGGCCACATTATTTTTGGTGGCTGCAGGATGAAGCAGACGATATTTTTAACGCCAAGAACCCATTGGGTATGAGATTTGGCGATAACATGATGGCGCAACACGGTAAAGATTTTTTTGGCATTTTCGCCATTTTTCCAAGTTTGAAAAACGTTGTGCCAACAGGAAATATGGTTGACTCTGAACTTTCACGCGCAAATCGGTCATTTTTTGGTCGCTTTAATAAACTTGAAATTACGCATTTGCCACAAACAGAAGCAAACCTATTGGGTCAAGTTGTGCCAGAAGAGGTGATTACGCCTACACAGAGAAAACAATTGTCATCTAATGGTATGCAGCGCGGGGATATGCTAATTGCTTTGATTGGTGATCAATCCGTTTTTGGTCACATTGAATTAACAGATTGGGAAATAAATTTATTTGGAGGTGGCTTGTAATATGAGAGAGTTACTGACGCTTTTAATGATTCCAAATACCTTTATGATACTCTTCTTTGTATGGATGATAATTTGGAAGATACCAAAAAGCCACAAGCTTTTATTGATTTTTAACGGCCTTGTGGTTGAATCATTATCAATTTTAAATGGGCTACTGCTTGCCTGGATGTTGAATATTTTTGTTTAATTTTATGTGGCTTATATAGTTATTTAAAATATCTGCTGAACGTGAATATGATTCGGTTCCTTTTGTCAAAAGGGATACGTAAAAAGTATAATGGCTATTATACTAGTTAACCTGACAGATAGGATATAATGAAAGTATAGATGTTGGGCATGGGAGGGTTCTAAATGAATCAGAGTAAAGTAATTGATTTAATTAAATATTATTTTAGCTTCACTAAGCGGGCTGAACATCAAGCCGAGTTACGCAGAGCAGAGTACAAGAAAACAGATATAACTAAATTAGAAGCAAAGGTGACTGTGGCGGAAAAAAGATTCCGATACTTCACTAGAATTAGTGGAGTGGCTAAAAGTACGTCATTGGTCACATTAATAAGTAACTTGGTTATTTTTGTCTTCGGCTTGTTTTTTCACACGAAAGGCAATCAGAAGTTGGGGCAAAATAACCAACATGTTGCGATAATGTCTGCCCTTTTTATAGGTGTATTGATTTTGATTTCTCTTTTAGTTTTATGGTTAGTGGCAATTAAATATATCAATGATTTAGAATCACAAATAACTGTCATGAAAACGGTCTTAAGTGAACGAAAAGAGGAGCTTAAATGATGGACACATTTTCTGATGATCAAAAGGTAAGCTTTTTTAGCAAGTTAATATTTGAAATTATTTTTCTATTTGTTTCGGTTATCTATGTTGTGGGTCTCCATAGATTAAACAACGCTATCAAATTTGCTCGAATAAAACCAACAGAATATTTTAAAATTGTCCAGTTTAACCAATACTCATCCTTTAAATATACATTAGGGGCGTTGCTTTTATTGATAATCGTTATTTCCTTAGGCGTATGGTATTTTGCGGCTGCTTCAGAAAATGAGTTTACTCGCTGGTTTGTTTTGCTATTCATTGGATCTCTAGTCATTAATATTTTGGTTTTAATCATAATTTGGAATTTGATAAATGTCCCAGTGTTAAGAGCAATCCTAATTGTTGGTGGTATTGGAGCAGGTGTAATTGTAGGATTATTGTCAAATAATAGGTAGCCAGATGATACGTGCTACGTAGTAATGGCGCTAAGTATTTGGAAACTTAATATTGATCATGAAAGCAACTTCAAAATAGGAAGTTGCTTTTTTGCACGGAAAGGTGGCGAATTTAAATTGGAGTGGACGGTTGAAAAAGTTTGAAGAAGTGTATGGATTTTCCTTATTTATATTATTAATTTTACACCCAGGTATTCCACATTTAGACCAAAATTAGCACAACTATGCGCGTTTTGGTCTTTTTTTGTCGACCCATTATAGTGAAGTTAAGCTCATTGAAATGAGTAAAAATACTTTCGGAGGTAGAAATAATGAACGTGATGCATCCTATCAAGAGCATTGATAAAACTATTGCGGATAATAAGTCAGCCGATATTCGACAACGCGCATTGTTGGATTTGGATCTATTAAATCATCCAGAAAAATATAACGACCGTAACCCAGGACAAAAATACAAGCCCGCTCAACCTTTTAGCTGGAAACCCTTTTTGTTACTGGGCATTGGTTTTGGAATATTACTGATACTGACGTTGCTATTTTACCTGGTTAAATTATTGTGAGGAGGCGGATAGATGCTTGAGGCGTATCTTAATGGATTGGAAACCAAACGTGGCTTTAAAATTGCTAAAAAGATTGGCATTGCTTCAGTTATTATCGTACCTATGCTCATCGTGAGTACGTTACTATTGATGATTCTTATTGGTGGTAGTCAGGGTGGCGATTGTAGCTCACAAGTCAGCGATTTAACTTCAACTGGTAAAGTGTCAGGGAACTGGCAAGACGAACATTCGCAAGCGCATCAGAATATGTTAAAAGCCGTGAGCTTTTTTAAGGATAAAGAAGGCTTGTCAGGTGATAACATTGCAGCTATTTTAGCCATTGGGTGGCGGGAATTGAATTGGGATCCAACGGCGACTAATCCGGCTGGTTCTGTTGTCGGTATTTTTCAATGGGGTGCTGGCGGTGTTAATGGTAATCGGTTTGGATCCACTGAAAAAAACCTTGAGGCAGAGCTGAATCTAGCACATCGTGAACTCCACTCAAGTCATAAAGCTGCTTTAGTGGGTTTGGCATCTGCTGGGACAATTGATGATTCCGCAGCCGCCTGGGACGTTAAATTTGAAGGGGTTGGCTTAGGCGATTCGCAACGCAAAGTGTCCGATGTTTTGGCCAACGCCAACGCGATTAAAAAAGTGTTTGAGTTAAACTTTGCTGGTCATATTGATCTCAATGCTAGTGATTCAACTGGTATTAGTCAATTGGCAGATAATGCGAATAGTGTAACTAACCTACTATCCGATTGTGCTGGTGGGGCCGATGATACAAATGGCACTGGTACTGATGATATTAAAGGTGCCTGGCAACCTGAACAAGTGCCATTAGCGTACCGTAAGTATATTCATAAAGTCTTGTCATTGGCTAATAGTAAAGGTGATTGGTTACGTGTTGGTGGTCAATGTTTTGATTACTCAGTTTCTATGGCAGCCAAAATCTGGTCTGGTTGGGGTAATAACACGATGACAACTGGTCATAACGCAGAGCAGTTAGCAGCTGATATTGGGGCAACATTTCATACAAGTGTTTCAAATGTGCCAAGTGCCGGAGCCATTTCATCTGTTCCAAGTGTTCACACTTATATCGTTGAACATGTTTTTGCAAATGGCGACATTTTTGTTTCCGAACAAAACATGGCGAAAATGTCAGGCGATGCGATTGGCCAAAAATGTACTTATAACTACCGCGTGATAACCAAAGCCGAGTATAAGGCGTCTGGTGATACCTTTGCCAAAGGTCCAGGAAAATTAACATGGGAGTAAGATGATGAAATTGATTAAAAAAAATAAAATAGGAGTTATTTTGTTAGGCACTTCTCTAGTAACAATTATTAGTCTACTAGTTGGCTTATATTACCAACATGCCAATGATTACCCAGACACGGTTAATTTGGCGCAGGAAATGCGTACCGTCAATCATGGCACTAAGATTTTAGTTTTTCATAAAACAGGTTGTTCTGATTGTCAAAACATAAAAAAATTGGTCACAAAAACAATCCGTCAACACCCCGAACGGCATTATATTGTGATGAACTATGCTGATCCAAAAACCCACAATTACTTCAAACAGTATAATGTGACCAATGTTCCCACTATCATGGTGTCAAAAAAGGGTAAAATCGTTGGCTCATACAGTGGCCTTGATCGTCGTAACATTATCAAGCTTTTGAGTGTTGAAAGTAGGTGAAAGGATGACTTTGAAAAAAGTACAAAACGATGAAGAAACAAAAATTATTTTAAAGCATCGTTGGGTGTTTCCTCTTGTGGGCGGGGCGTTATTAATTTTTACGCTAACTGGCGCTAACTACATGTTGCAAACTAATCAGACATTAAATGCCAATATGAAAAAAGTTGATACTTTACAACAAAATCAAATCAAGCTCTACTACCAGTACAATGATACACAGGCCCAGCCAATCAATGAGTTGCCAGATCCGAAGTCTTATCAATCAGCCTTAGACCAATTTGTAAAACATGTGATTAGCGATTTAAATGCGAATCAGATTACTGGAACAAGTCTTAGCAATAAAGCAGTTGAACAATTGCTTTTTGATCAAATGAGCAGCTATGATTTTCAATATGAAAAGCCAAGCTGGTTGTTTACCAAGGATGACATTCAGTGGTCTGTCAGTCTAGATGGGATAGCTAAGGGATATGGCACGATTAACTATCAAACAGGATCCAAGTCACAAAGTATCAATGTTTATGTTGAAATGAATCAACAGCATGGCAAAGTAACTGTGACAAGACTGCAAATTGGCAGCTTCAAACCAATTAATCAAGGGTGCCAATCCTAATGAAAATTCTCATCAAAATAATGATGTGGCTTGTTTTTGTCGTTGGATTTATCTGCTGGGGTCTAGGCCTTACAGCCAGCCATAATAGCAAGCCATATCAACTAGCGAATCAAAAACTAGAAGCTAAAAATAATCAATATCAAAGCAAGTTAAATCAGATGACAACACAAAAACAGCCTTTAGTCACGAAAGCCAATGATGCTCTAACTAAGGTGTTTATGATAGATTGGACTTTTAACGATCAAGCGGCCATTGATGCAAAACGTGCCACATTAAAACCGTTAGTAACCGCCAATGTGTATCAGCATGCGCTTGATTTACAAGCCGATTCTCATAAAACGGTGGCACAAACTGGGGTCATGGTGTCGTTTGACTCAGTAGTTTTCTTGCCGTCTGTCGCTGATCAGGATAATGTTGCTGGCAAAGCCGTTGTAAGAATTAACTCTAACAATAACGGACAACAATCAGCCACTACAAAGTATATCTATGACGTTGCCTACAATCCCAGCAGCAAATTAATTACTCAACTAGATCGGCAGGGCGAGTTTGTTGTCACCGGTGACACACAAGGAGAACACGATGAATAAGAAACACCTTCAATTAATTAAAAAATACATCATCAGTTTTGTTGGCTATTGTTCTGTAATAGCGGCCACAATTTACTTCATGATTGCTCTAACGATCATTTCAATGGACACCTCGTTGAAAGTAGAACAAATTGAGCACATTACTACTGGACAAATACACCAATCGATTCGTATTTCAATCATGGCCTGGCACATATTATTTTGGCTTCCAATCGCAATAGCTTGGTTGTTGATAGCAGGCAAGATATGTTTGGATTTCTTGATGTATAAAAAAAGCAAGAAGGTGTAATTATATTTAGAATATTAGTTGCACTTTGTGAAATCATTGATCAATGTCATCAAAAACAAGTACTTTAGTTTTGATATATGATGGCATTTAATCTAAAAGAAGGAGAATTATGAAAACATTTTGTTCTAAGCGAATGGAGTCATATCCACAGTTACCATCTAAAGAAATTCTGTATATAAGTCTATTTTTTATGCAGGGAATAATTTTTTCAACAAAGCATGGAAATTTGTTTAATCAACGTTTACTGTTTGTATATTTTGTGTTGCCTTGTCTCTCCGTGGGGGCACTGTCGTCACTGCTATGGTGTTTGTCAAAACATCTCACTAAATTTCTTTTGTTAATGTTAATTGTTCAAATTAGTTTAATTATATTTTTGAATTGTAGTAATTTTGAAAAACTTAGTGGCACCTTTGTTCTTATGATCTTTATACAATTGTTAATGAGCACAACAGTATACCTTTTAACATTAACGAGGGGTTCATGAAGCGAAGTAGTGCGCGATAAATAGCGCAATTCCAAGAACTAATGTTATTAAGCACTCCCAAACTATTATTTTTTTTGAACTATTCGAAAAAATTGGCAGACAAATTAAAACTTGTGGCACTACAATAAGACCCAAAGATAAATACGATAATCCATGTGAACCTGCAATTTGAAGCTGATTGATTAAATCGCCCATACTGTTTTTGAAATCGGGTACAAAATTTCCATACAATATATGAATATGAGATAGATTGTCTTTTGACGCATTAGGTGCTTGAAATGTTACCCATATAATCATTGTCATCATTGAAAGGAATGAGGAAACAAAACTATTTAGTAGGCTTGAAACAACAATCGAAATGCTCTGAATTAAAGCATTGCTATTAAGAATAGTATAGACAACTGAATAAATTGTTATTATCCCAATGGGATAAAAAAATATAACGGTTATATATTTGTCAAATTGTTCTGGATACTTAATTAAAAAGAGGTAAAACAGTGAATAGGTACTAATGATAAGTGCTAGTATTAGACCGGTTTTGACTTTCAAAGGTAATTTTGACATAAAAAGCTCCTTCACACCGATGTGCAGGAGCTAAGCAAATTATTTTGATTTGTATTTTAGACTAAATTTAG
This sequence comes from Leuconostoc sp. S50, assembly GCF_016624925.1. Lineage (NCBI taxonomy): Bacteria > Bacillati > Bacillota > Bacilli > Lactobacillales > Lactobacillaceae > Leuconostoc > Leuconostoc sp. S50. The sequence goes on from NZ_JACVUE010000007.1 coordinate 55,310, forward strand.
TTATAATTACAGTACAAATTAAAAAATTATTTTTAGTTCGATGTGTTCCAGCTCGCCAAAGTAGGAACGACACATCGTTCTTTTTTTTACTTTAAAATCATTATACTCTAGGGACTGTTTAAATTCAAAGATAGCAACATTTCATTGCTATTTTTATCAATTTAATGAAAGATCAAAATTAAATGATATATTAATCGTCATAAGATAATTATGAGGAATTAGCAAACGTTGAATTTGACTTAAATAACGTATATACATATAATATATATAGGAGGTCAGAATATGCCAATCATTAAAATTCGTAAAGTAGGAACATCAGAAGTACTCACTGTTCCAAAAACAATTCAACACACGACAACTGAGTTCGAAGTCTTTTCGGGTAGAAATGGCTCGATTGTGTATACGCCAAAACGGGCTAACCCCTTTCATGACGAAAAATTTATTAAAGAGCATGCGACTGAACTGGCAGAGACACTCAATAACGGGGACTTATTAAACGATGAGTTCTAACTATGTGCCTGAACGTCAAGACGTTGTTTGGGTTGATTTTCAACCATCGAAACTCAATGAAATACGTGGTCGGCATCCAGCTGTTGTTTTAAGCAATTCTGGTTATTCTAGATTAACAGGTTTAGTGGCAGTATCACCCATAACTCATGCGGCTAACAATAGGCTGCAAGAGCTATTTATTCCCATCAAAACAAATTTCGATATTGAAGGATATATTAACCCTTTGCAGTTTCATACTTTTTCTATTAAGGGACGAAATGTTCAGTTTGCAGGTGGTTTAATAGATGATGCGACATTTGCTGAAGTCGTTCTTCGTCATGATCAAATAGTCAGCCAATAGATCTAATATTTACTAAATTTAATGAAAGACCAAAACCGTCAAAAAAATGCGCGTTTTGGTCTTTTTTTGTTGGGGTCTGATAATTAAGTCAAGCACAGTGCAATGTGCAAATTTAACCTTTATGGAGGTATGGAAATGAACGAGATGATTTATCTCTTGGCTGTAATCGCAGCCTTAGTAGTTTTGGCAACATGGTTGTACGTGTGGCGAAAAGCCTATCAGGTTGACTTGATACAAAAACAAGTCCCAATGTTGCATAAAGTGTTGATAATGGGCGGTATTATGTCTCCCACCTTATTGCCGACCATCGCCAATGCTGATGTTAAAGAAGCAGCCAAAGGGGCAGGGGGTCAAGTCTTTACTGTCTTGATGGTAATCCTAATAGTTGTCGGTGCCATTATGATGGTGATTGGATGGATTATGCATTCTACTGGTGGTCAACGTTGGAAGGAACAAGGTATGTCTAAGATTTTGATTGCTGGTATGTCCGTTGCTGGTGGCGCCTTCACGATGTTGCTAATTAAGTGGGTATGGGGCGTCGCAACCGGTGCCGGCGGTGGTAATTCTTGGCAGTTGCCATTCTAATGAACACTAAATTAAGTGAAAGGAGTAAAAGGCGTGTTAATAAAACATAAGATTGATGATTCTTATTATGTGCGAATCTCCCCAAACAGTCTTGACTTAGACAATGAAGCAGTTGCCGAAGCGATCAAGTCCAGTGGTGATTTGTCAAAAACTTGGACACTTTCAACGTTACGAGATCTCGATCATTTTCTGACGGATCTTTACAATAACTTGGTTCGCCCAGCTAGTAGCGAATTACCGATTGGTGCCATCACGTACTTGCAGAAAGGTCGCCACAATAAGGAGGAAGAAACCGGACTTGATTGGCAACCAGCTATTTTAACGATTGATTATCAAAACTTTGTTGTTTCAACCTTATCTTCAATGTTTAATGATCGGGCTACTAGGCAAGATGAAGAAATTGGTTACGAAGATATGATTGATGCCGCACAACGATTGATTGAGAATGCGTTAGCCTTTTCTGATTTAAAGGAACAAGATATGCCAACATTGCCTACGGTGGCGGAATATATGGAAGCGCTGAACAATGACGATGATTTGACAATTACTGCTAAACGTTTTGATTCACAGCAACATCGATTATCAACACAAGAGGCAGTTGATCAAGCTTTTTCGGAATCCTCTGAACCGGTCAGCGAACAGTCTCCAGAGCATGGCGATTCGAATGAGACAAAACAAGGCAATCAACTAAGCGTGACTGAACAGACACAAGAGGAGGTGAGAGAACCACCTGTTCCAGTAGAAACAACACCGTTCAATGAAACAATTGATCCAATTGAGCTAGCATTGGATAATCTTCAAACAAACGTGCCATTGTTTGAATTATCAGGTAATCAATTAGCTGTTGAGGCTCAATCAGATCAATATGTAGCTTATCGAGAAAATGAGGCAAAACGGAATGCCAACATTTTTTTGGCATCGAACAGTCGTGAGTTAGACAGTGCCGCTCGAAGCAATTTGTTAAAGCTAGTGAAAGATTCAAAGCATCAGATCACAGACCGTCTTCAAGAAATTATGGACCGTGATTGGCAAACCCCTTTGAAGGCTGAATTTGCTAAGCAATCTGAAACAACTTTGAAAGAGGAATTAACTGAACAACAAAAAGAACGACGGGAGCAATATGATCGTGACGTTGATACGGAAAATTCTCGCCATGAACAGGCTTTGGTTGAATTAAAAAGTAATTACGGCACTGACCTTCAAGGGTTACGAACAAGCATCACTGAAACTGTTAGACAGCGATTTGCGCAACAAGAGAAAGAAGCACTTGAAAGCTATTCAAGTGCAATTATTGCCCAAATACAAACCCTACAAGATAATGCTAATCAAGAATTGTTAACGCAAGTCGAAGACAAGGTGAATCAATTCGTTATCCAGAATACAAAAACCATCCAGCAGTTACGGACACAGCTGGATGAAAACATGGTTAAAAGTCGCTCAACATGGCTGGCTGAACATAATAAAGCATTGGTGGCAGAGGCACAACGTACGAGTGCACAAGCTAAAGCACACGATGTTGATGTTTTACAGCGACAAGTTGATCAATTACAAGCTACAAACGATGATTTACGACAAAAGCATCAAAAATCTATTGCTGATAACATTACCCAAGTATCAAAGCTGGAAACACAATTGGATTCAACCAAGCAGCAATTAGCTGATTGGCAAGAAAACGCAAAGTTATTAGCGACACACACATCGACAGCAGCTGTTGAGACTGCTCAGCCAGCATCTGAACCACGGATTGAACAGTTAGAAGCGCAGGTGAATGACTTCAAAACTCGTTTAGAGCGACAACAAAAACTCAATCAGCAACGTGCCCATAATCCCTGGAAAACAGCTTTATTAAGTACAGTTGGCGTGTTAGCTTTACTTGGCATTGGTGGCGGATCGTTTGTGGCTGGCCAAACCATACGTGGTAAGCATCAGGAAACCAAAACTAAACCAACAACACAAAAGCCTTTAGCAGAACAATCATCTGTTAGGTTGCAACATTCATCTGTATCTTCAGCCAATCAGGATAAGGATTCAGCAGATAGTAGCAGCGCACCTGCTGCCACTAGTACGAGTCGATTAGACGATAGATATCATGTTGGTGATCAAATTCAAGTTAGTATCAATGGCATGACACAGACTGTTCCAATTACTGATGTCAAAAATGATGGTGTCAATGTAGATTTTAATCATCAAACTTACTTTGTCCAAATACCATAAGGTAGGGAGTAATCACCATGGCACCACATATAATCTATCAAGCAATACCAATCGGCCAACAAATTCATCGAGCGATCAAGCAACCGGTTATGCCTGATACGGCAGCGACTATTGATAATGCTGCAGCGTTTATCATAGCGCTACTGATAATTATTGTTGGCTTAATATTATTATGTTTCTCAGAAAGGAAAACAAAATGACAAAAACAATTAATCAAGTTGAAGTGGGCAACAATTTACGTGCTATTCAACGCTATAAAATGTATAAGGCGAATGGGCATTGGGTGGTAGGCAGTCAAATTGGACACAAGGCGGGTAAAGCCGTGGCCGTGACAACAATGACTGTTGGTGCCATAGCAACTTTTGGTATCAGACAAGCCAGCGCCGACACAACAGCTGCTACACCAACGATGGCGGCGCCAACTCTTCCAACACCAACAGCACCAGCTAAATCAGCAAACACTGGGCTAAATGTTGAAGTGCCTCACACTAATGTTGATTCAGCAGCAGTCGCTGCATCCGAGGCAGGCGTAAAAGTTGCATCAAGTGCAGCAACGACACAAACGGTTGCTGAATCAGCGAGCCCCGCCACACAACAGTCAATTGCGACCGACTACAATAATCAAACAAAAGCAATTGATAAAGTAACCGAAACGCAAATAGCTAATACGACGGCGTATGATAAGGAAAAAGCAGCAATTAGCACTGCACAAACGGCTGGTGATGCCAGCTTAAACCAAGCGACTGATTCGTTGAATTCAGCAGCATCCTCAGCCAAAAATGCGGGTGTTGTGGTGACAACAGCCCCAGTGCAGGAAAAAAAGCCAGCTTATCAAGAGCCATCTAATAAGGACGCCGATAGTGTCATTGCATCTAATCAAGCAAACATTGATGCTTATAATGTAACTGTTCGGGACGCTGTCGCAGCTGAAAATGCTAATACCAAAGCAGTTAAAGAAGCACAAGCCACCCAGGAGGCCAATACTAAAGCTTATAATGATGCGGTAGCCGCCACAAAAAGCGCTTCAACTAAGGGACAAGATGAGTTAGCTACGAGCAACAAGACAGTTGCGGATATTGAAAAAGCAATCAAGGCGGCAAGCGATCAAAATAGTGTTACTATCAATGCCCAAGTCATCAAGCCAAAATATGAAATTATTTTAGCCACTGACGATGCCGCTACTATTGCTAAAAAATCCGCTGACAACTTAAAATTATATGACGATGCCATTGCTAGCGCTAAGGCAGCAACTCAGCAGGCGGTCAGTGCTGCTCAAGAACAGCTTTCAAATTATCAAAAAGAAGTAGCTGATTATAACCAGCCACGTTCCGGCGACATTAAAGGTGCTACTCTGGATAATAATGGCTGGCTTGGTTATTACACACCAGATTTTTCCGCTGATTTGCATTGGGAATGGGATCCCGCCACAAACACAGTGAAGGTAACCGTATCCAACGTGAAATATAATCCATGGCTAGATCGAGTTACTAATGGTGGGAATGGTTTCATCGATGCCGTCACATTGCAACAAGGTAATGGTGGTGGCGACTTTAGTCACGCTGATGTAACTGGTCAAGGTGTAACTGGCCATGATGGTCATCTTGGAACAGATACCGTTAATACAACAGAATCTTTGTTATCAACGATTAAAAGCCATTCAGCTAACACTCTGATTTTTGCAGCGGATAAACAAAACGCTACGCAAGCCACAGCACAAACCGGAATTGCTAATACGAGTTTTACTGTTTCGGCTAACCCTGATGGTAGTTTTACTTTAGCTACTTTTGGTCGTCGTGGTATGGCTTATACAGCATCGGGTAATGCTGATCCTGGTAATGATTGGGAATTTAATCAAAAAATAGTCATTCCAGGTATTCCTCAACCTAATCATATTTCAGTTGATTTACCAAGTTATGCGGTTGAATTAACTCCACCAGTTACGCATCCAAACGCCACTAAGGTTAATGTTGAAACTTTTAAGGTAGCTGTCTTACCACCAGCTATTAAACCAGCCGATTTATCAGTTACCTATCAACTACATGACTTAATTGTGCAACCGCAAGGTCAAAAAGATGATGACATCAATCAAGATCAAGTTTCTGATTCAGGCAAGCTAATTGACAAGAATGACACAATTATTTATAGTTTAAAAAACGATAATTTACCTGCTAACCGAACAGACAATGTTAAGACCTATACGATTACAGACCAACTCGATAAAAACGTGCATATCACTCAAAGTGAGGCACAGGCAGGACTCAATAAGCAAGGATTAAGTGATTTGTATACAGTCACAGTTTCTGGTGGCAATGAACAAGGTGGCCAACTTGTCACCTATACAGGAACTGACAAGCTTTTAGCACAAATGAATCAAGATAAAACCAAAGAATTCAAAGTGTCCACGATTGCTATGCCAGCACACGTTACGAACGATAATGTCACTATCGATAATAAGTTTACGACTACGATCAATGACTACCATGTTGATTCAAATGTGGTGCCCAACAAAACGCCAAATCCTAAGCCAACCAAGGAGGATTTGAATTTAAACGGTGTTAACATTGATAATAAAACTGTTCTACCTGGCACCATTAACATTTATCAGCTAACTTGGGACTTATCATCCTATAAAGCAATCACTGCCAGTGATGATCAAGTCAAGAAAGGCTTTTTCTATATAGATGATGATCCAGAAGAAGCCGTCATTCCCAATCTTGATAAAACGACTTTAACGGCTAACGGGCAAGCTATCAAAGGTGTCTCGATTCATCTTTACCAGTCAATTACAGCAGCACCACAATGGTTTCAAGATGCCATGAAAGCTTACCATATCTCACCTAAAGGTGAATTTGTGGCCTATCTAGCGGATGATCCGGAGCAATTCTACAAAGATTATGTCGAAACTGGTGAAAATATTGTAATTACGCAACCGATGACCGTCAAAGATACCTTCCAGGGCACCTACCAAAATACCGCTTATCAGTTTGATTTTGGCAACGGTTATGCCACAGACACAGTTTATAATAATGTGCCACCAATGAAAGCAACTAAGTCAGTTGATGATCTAGATGGTAAGGACATTAACCATGGTAATGTGAATGTAGGTGATATTTTCAAGTATGTTTTGCATTCACCAGTTATTCCAGCCACTCAAGATGGACTAGGTGAACCACTCTATGACATTTCGGGTTATGATGCCTTAAATCCAACGTATGATGAATATACGGGCCAATATCGTTTTTTGAATACAGCTGAATTAAGTCTAAAGACTGCCCCAAGTTCTAGCTCTCAAACTGCTTTGTGGAATGAGTTGAAAAATACTGCAATTGACGATAAAGTGCCTGTCGGCACAGATCTATCAAAGTATATTTCAGTGACGTATGGCAATTACACGCTGAAGCAGGCTGATACATTTGTCCATGATGTTACCGACATTAACGGTAAAGTTTATAAAGCAGGTGAGGAAGTTCCAGCAGGCTCAACAATTAAGGATGTCTTTAGTTGGGCGTTCACGCAAGACTTTTTGGATCAACTAGAACCAACCAGTGCGATGAGCTATGATGTTGAAATTCAGGCTAAGCGAATGGCGCCAACTGATGGTCTTGAAAATCAAGCAACATTTGGTATGAATAACGTTCATTATCATACCGATAAAGTCGTGACTAAATCAATTAAGCCGGACGTGCCCAAGGCGCCTAAAACAACAATACCTAACCAACCGCAAACACCTGGAACGCCGGCACAGCCAAATATTCCGGCAGCACCACAAAAGTTAGCTGCTCCAGCACCGACTGAATTAGACACACCAGCGCCAGAGACCGTAGTTAAAACCGCTACTGTATTGCCACAAACTCGTGCTGATCAGCAAGATTCAGGCGCTCTATTAGCTGCTGGTGTCGCATTGGGCGCCCTTAGTTTAGCATTGGGACTAGCTGGAACTCAGCGTAAGCAAAAGGCTTAAAACAAGTTTCCCAACAGCAATAAAAAAATAGAGTCAACAAAAATGCTCTCACACTGAAAGGTGTGGGAGTTTTTTGTAGGTAACAAAATTAGTTGTTTCCCTGTAATCACTTTTAGATTATGTCATGAAATACAATATGTGTTATAATATAAATTATGTTTTACAACATATCATACAATATGTTAGAAAATATAATAGAAATTATGTTTCATAACATGTTAGAAAAATATTGTGAAAATTTTTATGTTGCTTACTAACGAAAATTTGCTATATAGTTAAAAAGGGCAATATGCAAAATAAAGAAATCAATGAACAAAATAAGCATTTTACTCATTTAACCTATAAAGACCGTGTCCGTATCGAAGAACTACTGAAACATAATGTATCATTCAGCAAAATTGCACGAGAGTTAGGTCGCAGTAAATCAACAATTGTTGATGAAATTAACCGAAATTCTCGTTATCAAGATAAGCATTTGTCAACAAAGCTGAAAGCAAAAGGATATGATGCTGATGGCGCAGAATACTTTGCCCATCAACGTTGGTATGCTAAATCAACGCAGCGACTTAAATTATCTCATCATTGGCAGAAGGTTATCAATGAATATTTAGCTAATGGCTACTCCTTAATGCAAATTTCACAAGGAACTCGAGTGCCATATAGCGTGAATTCATTGTACAATTATGCAAAACACAATTTGATTAATTTCACGCACAAAAAATACCGAATTAAACGAAAGTATGATGTTAGATCAACGCAATCTGATTCAAAATTTTTTATTAAACGCAGTATTGAAACACGCTCAGAAAGGGTGAACCAGAGACTTGAATTTGGTCATTGGGAAGCTGATGGGGTAGAATCACCGCAAGGCATCAAACCGTTGGTCATTACATTTGTTGAACGGCAAACTCGTTTTATGGTGGCCATCAAAGCTCACTCTAAATCGGGTCATGATGTCGCTGAAGTAACCCGCATGTTTTTGCGACGTTATGCACGTTATGTTAAATCCATCACATACGACCGTGGCAACGAGTTTGCAAATGCTGAAAACATGTTAATACTTGAATCAATATATAAATTAAAGGTCTATTTTGCAACACCATATGCCTCGTATGAACGTGGTAGCAATGAAGAACGTAATCGACAATTCAGAAAATATTTTCCTAAAGGGACAAAATTTAATCACGTGACACAAGAACAAATTAACAGAGCAACAATGCTAATAAATGATAAACCTATGGGTAAACTTGGTTGGCATTCACCAGAACATAAATTCACAGTGCATCAAGTCCAAATTGATCGCAAAGTTAACAACAAACACACAACAACGAAAAAGACTAGCACGTTTAAACAGACCAAATCCAAACCGTTGACCTTTTGATAAAAACTAATCAAAAATAGATGTTTTGTAACCAAAATGTAAATAAATATGATAAACATTGGTGTGATGATGTTTTTAAGGCGTTATTGTGCACAAAAGTGTGAAGTATGTTTAACCACAAATGGTATAAACGTTCGGATAGGTCTTGACATTTGCCCTTGATAGTCAACTTTCGATAATATATATTATGTTAACTAAAAAACATCTGGCGGATGTCAAGTCGAAAACCACATGTTTAATATTTTGGTAAACTACCGGTAACATGTATGTAAAACTAACGAAGACTATTTTTAAATCAAAGCACAACTTTTTCTAGAATATCATGATTTGGTTTAAAAGTAAACTGAACGTCCACGCTTTTGGAACGTCTATACAAAGGCTTTTAGCAATCTAATTACTCACTATTATATCAAATATTTCAACCGATTATACCGTTTTCAAATATTTATATTTTAAGCACAACAAAAAAAAGACACATCTAGTGTCTAAAGTTCATTATTTATTTTATTGCTTTTTAATGCTTATTTTCGTTGTTTTGGCGTTCTTCAAGCATACGCTTTTTACGCTTTTCATAAGCTCTACGGTAACGTTGCATGGCTTTATATTCCTGTTCAAACACTACCATAGGTCTTTTGCCGTCTAGTGCTTGTCTAAGTGGCATCGCATTCATTTTTGAAGCCACTTCATCTAGTTGTCGTTGCTTCACATCTTTAAATGACGTGCCTTTGGGGTACCAATCACGTAGCTTACGGTTTCTGTTTTCGTTTGAACCACGTTGCTGTGGTGATGACGGTGTGGCATAGTATAGCTTGATTTTAAGCTCTTTTTGAACATATTCTAAAAAGTCCCATGAGATAAATTCAGAGCCATTGTCTGCTGTTATAGTACGTACAGCTTTACCATAACGTTCATAAAACAACTTAAACGCATCAACCATATCACTAGATTTTTTACTACGAACTAATACTAAGGCAGTAAACCGAGTTTTGCGTTCAGTAAATGTCATAATTGCCGTGGTATCTTGGTAACGTTGATTATTCATTTTAGCGGGCAACACTAAATCAATTTCCCAATGACCAAACTGTTTGCGACTTTCGACAACCTGTGAGCGATCAAATATAGAATGGCGGACTAATTCTCCGTCATTTTTTAATTGTTCACGCAAACGTGCAATTTCACGTTCTTTAGCACGTCTTGTTTGCGCAACAGCTCTTTCTTTTGGTGTCCCATTTTGTCGATGATACTTGTGTTTGCGAATATCAATTAAACCTTTTCTAGCCCATAATCTAATGACTGATGCGGAAACATCAACATCTTGAACATTACCAGCTATTTGTTCAGGTGTCCAATGTTCAACATTAACCCAAGTCTCAATAATTTCTTTTAATTCAGGTGTCAATCTTGAACCTGTACCCATTTTACTACGATGTTTTAACGCAAGATATTGGCCACGCTGTGCTGAATACTTTATACGTGCGTGTATATCCATATTCAACAATGTACGTCTGTCTAAATTTGAAAAATCTAGCGTGTTACCACGATGTAACTCACGTAGTATTGATGACGGTGTGTAACCCAAACGCCTTGCTATATCAGCCTGTGTCATTTTCTCAATGTTCCACAAGTACTCAATCATGTGACGTTGGTTTTCGTTTAGATGTGGTTGGCGCTTTCGTTTTGTAGGTACTTCATCACTCATAAAACATACATACTCCTTTGATTATGATTATAAAATTTCGGGCATATCCCCTATAACAAGTTTACCATTTCACAATGTTGCCTATTATTTTATTTCCAAACACGATAAATAATAAAATAATAGGCAACATCATCTAATCGCATATGTTCGAGATCAGGTAACAAATTGTTTTCCAGATGTTTATTCTATTCTTCCAATTCTTTCAAACCGAAAGCTTTGTAAAGCAAATCAACAATCTGGAATTTAAGTCAATTACGGCTCGTTCAAATATTATTTTTATAAAAAAAAAATGCTTTTATCAAGCATGCTTTTTTAATATTTTTCTACCAAGAAGAAATTTAACAGACATTCAAGTTAGCAAAAATAGTATTTTTTCAATAGTTGTTAGTACAGCATTTTCATCATTGGATTTAATTATCCAGTCTGCTTTTTCTTTAACTTCTGGAAATGCATTACTCATTGCAAAAGAAATACCCGACTGATCATACATTTCGTAATCGTTATAGCCGTCACCGAATGCTATTGTTTCCTCCCTAGTTATATTTAAAATGTCCTGCAACTTAGATACTGTAGTTCCTTTGTGGACATTAAAATTAGTAATGTCTATCCATGAATCTTCACTGGCTACCATGAAAGCTTTATCGTTATATTTTTTTATTGCTTCAATAATGTTAAAAGCTCTTTTCTTTGAGTCAAACACCGTTATCTTAACAAAATCATCTGTTATATCTAACACATTTCTTATTGGCTTTACAACTGCGTAACTACCTCGGATTATTTTTTTATCTGTCTCGGAAACATCTCTTTCAATGTTAGCGGCATGCTTGGTGACTGCTATGACTGCTGTGTCAGGAAAATGTTCCTTTAATGTCTTGATAATCATCTTACCTATTTCATTTGGTAATAAAGATTCATAAATATAGTCACCGTTCAATTTTATTCGGGTAGCACTGTCGCCCAAAATCCAGATATCTTTTTTTTCATCATTAAATAACTCTTCTACTCTTTCGGCTTGCTTGCCTGTAACAGTTGCAAACGCGATTTCTTTGTTATCGAGCTTTGATTTTATTGAGGCAAATAACTCGTGATCAAAATGGCCTGTTGAATTTAAAAACGTTCCGTCTAAATCAGTTAAAACTAGTTTCAACATAATATATTCTCCATGATATACTTAGCTAAAATAATTGAAAATCAGGGTAACAGTGTGATATTACTTATGCTTTAGTGTTATATATATAGAACCGGAAATTAGAGTTACAATCACCCAATAAAATAACAAAAATGTTTGAGCGAAAGTATTTGTAACACCTAAAAAAAGTAGAAAAGAACTAGTAAAAATCCAAATGATTGATATTATGAGACCACTATTATTTGTGTTGCTCATTTTATTTGTCATTTTCTCCCCCTCGCATGTCTTCATAATATTCTTCTTTTTTTTCATTCCATATTACACGATCATGTTGATCTATTTTTCTTAGTACTTTTGCTGGGTTACCAACAACTATACTATTTTCTGGTATATCCTTGGTAACAACTGCTCCAGACCCAACAATTGAATTTGAACCAATAGTGACTCCGGGATTAACAACAACGTTTCCACCAATCCAAACATTATTATGGATATTAATAGGTAAACCATACTCTAGTCCTTCATTTCTAATTGCCGCATCAATTGGATGTGCGGCTGTTAATAAGCTAACATTGGGTCCAAACATAACATTATTGCCAATATTAATTTCTGCAACATCTAACAATACTAATTTGGTGTTAGCATAAAAATGTTCTCCGATACTAGTGTTAGATCCATAATCAACATATAAATCTTTTTCGATGTATGAATCAATTCCTATTGATTTAAATATTTTTGGCAGTAGCAGTAGAGCTTTATTTTCTTCAAGGTGAAGAAGATTATTATATTGATCTACTATTTGCCGACCTGTCCTGCTCAATTCTTTTAACTCAGGATCATTTGCGATGTATAATTTTCCGGTTAGCATCTTTTCTTTTTGTGATGACATTTTATTTCCTCAACTTATTTAAGTTTGTTTATAAAGTTTATATAATATATTTTAACAGACATTAAGTCAAAAAAAAAGACCTGAATAAATCAGATATTTTGGGTAATGAAACTGTATATTTGTTCTCGACCAAATCTAACTAAGCCATATTTGAAGTTTTTAATAGCGTTATCTTTAAACACTAATTTTGTATTATGGTGTATGTTTAAATCTTCATTCAATTTTTCTTTGATTAGTTCTGGTGAACTTTTATTTTCATCAAAAACTATGACATAATTAGGATCAATAATCGACACAACATTTTGAATATCCTTGACAATTACGTTAACAAACGAATCACTTGCTTTGTCGATATTATCATAAAGTTTAGAGTTGCTACTATAAATAATTTCGCCCGCTAACCCATTAGCTCCTATCACTAAACTGTCTTTAATAATTAAGCCCGCTCCAGGCTGGTTATGTTCTGGGTAGTATAAAGCTATAGCCGAATCGACAAGCATTTTATTTTGCTCATTGATTTCTGGCATGACCCCATATATCATAGCGTTAACATCGTTCAAAATAAAAGTTTTGATGCCTGTATACTCTTTAATTTTGGATGATAGGTTTATTCCAGTTAACGTTTTTAAATCAGAGTTTTTAACGACACCCTTTGCAACAGCGCCAGGAATTCCTATAACTATTCCACTGACTTCATGACTGAAACGGTCTACTGAACTACTTATAAATGTTTCTAAATCAATATAATTTTGTATTTCTTGATCCAATTCCTTTGGCGATTGGTTGTTTCCTTGTAAGTCACAAAGGGACGCCGTTGCAATCATGTTTTTACCTTTTTCAAAAATTTGAATTATCAAAAGATAATAATTGCTGTAATCTAACTCAAATAACTTTGCATGTCGACCACCAGTTTTTATTTTATCACTCTGCGCAGTAACTAGATTTGTTGCGATTAGTTCATTAATAATATTATTGATACTCACAATACTCAGATTACTTAATTTTGAAATATCACTTGATTTCAATGGTGAATTTCTTTCGAGTATAGACAAGATTGTTTTTATATTTTTAGTTCTTAATTGAGATACCGTTGTGTTAGCCATAATTATTCCATTCTAGCTGCTAAGTTAATTAATAGTCTTTATTATATCTTGAAAAAAAGACATTTGGCAAATTAACTTGTCTATCTTCTCATCTGATACATTTTCTTTGCTTTTTTCAAGCAGGATATAACCGCCTTTATTATTGCAATCAGCGCCCTGAATGAGCAATCCTAAATCACGATAAGAAAATGTTAGCTCTATTAATATTGAAAACAAATCTGATACCCTAGATGCTAACGCTACGTTAAAAAACACACCGCATAAGTTGAAGAGAACCCCAATAGTTGGACAAAATAGAATTAACTAACAAACTCAAGTGTGGATATTTTAAATTCTGGTGAATAAACTCTGTGACCTGTAGATCCGATGGAACCGGTCACAAGATATTCGTCGCGCCACTCACGAATTGTGCTATTGTCACTAAGAAAATACTTTTTGACTAGCGCATCCAAGCTTGTTTGACCAGGTAGCCATTCTTTAACGACCTTTAATTTAAATTCATTTGAATATTTAGACGTAAGAAAACCCAATAACTTTCTGAACAAATTTTTTATTCTGTCCAAGTTATTGGGTTCACTTCACTTTTACCTGTGCTTTTTTATATTCATTATCAAGTACCAAAGAAGTGTTCTTTAAAGAATCTAATTTTCTTGCACAATAACCTCAATTTTGCTACTGTTAGTCGCATTCACTTTGATACTTTGTCCCAATGGGACTGTAAAAATTGGTTGAGTATGCCCAAAATCTAAATCATATATTACTGGTATCTTCTTTAAAATTGAAAATTTATCTAAAACTGAATGCAGTTTCTCTTCATTCATTGCATTGACAGTAGGAAATCTTCCTATTACGAGTGCTTTTATATCGGTATGTACTTGTAAGATTTGAGCCAACTCCCGTGAAAATTCTAGTGGTTCTCCACCCTCTGCTTGCTCAATGAAAACAATAGGATCTTCTGTTTCTGGAAAAAATGGCGTTCCTGCTTGTAAACAATATGTCTGAATGTTTCCTCCAGTTGATATACCAGTAGCTTCTCCTAAATTATACGCTTTCCATTTGTTAACCAAAGGATGTCGTGGTAAAGTCGTGTCAAACCACAAATCACTAGTCCAAACATCACTAGGCTCTAATTTAAAAGAGTCATTTAAAGATGCCTTTAACCATTCTGTCGTTTGATATTCTTGCAATTCATCCATTTTGAATGAAGAATAGCATGGACCATAATATGTAATTTGATGTGTCATGGCGCGAATTGCATTATGCAAACTGGTGGTGTCAGAATATCCAAAAAACATTTTAGGATTTGAGCGAACAATGTCCCAATCAATATGTGTTAATAATTCATTAGAATTAAAACCACCAATAGTGGTCATAATTGCCTTAACATTTTTGTCACTGAATGCATCATGGAAATCTGAAACTCTTGATGCTATGCTACTGGAGAAAAATTCATCATTTTCAAGAATGTGTTTTCCAAAGGTTACTTTAAATCCTAAATTTTCTAATCTCTGTTTGGCAATTAAATTTTCCTCAAAGCCACCAACACGTTCCATTGAGGAACTTGGGGATATAATTCTAATTTCGTCACCTTTTTTGAGTTTTAATTGCATAAAAAGCCGAACCTCCTAAATAATTCACTTAAATTAGTTTAATCTCATTTAATACAAACTGATATTTAACATACAAACAATAATATATCATATTTATATATTTTGCAATGTGACATCAGTAACAAAAAACTGATTTTAAAGATTTTTTTCTCTCAATTGTCGTTTGGCTTGATACAACTGTTCTTCAATTTTGTTTAACCCGCTTTCAGTATTGCGATCAGTTCCCTTTATCAGCAAATCTAAATCTCGATACGCAAAGGTTAGCTCAATTGATTTTGAAACTAAATCTTGTACCCTAGATGCTAATTCTTTGTTAAAAAAAAGCACATCTCCGTATGTTCGAGATTGTGCTTGTCTGATTTTAGCTTGTAATTGCATTGATACGCTTAATGTTGTTTGGAAGTTGGGAGCACCAGCTTTGAATTGAAAGCCCTGTCTATCGCTTTCTAATGTTTGGTCTAATTGACTGTATAGGTCTCTAAATCGTTCTAACTGCTTAATATACAGCTCTAATTGTTCTGGCTTTAACCATATTTTTGTTGGCATTTTAATTTCTCCCTTTATTTTAAAAATAACAGTCTACAAATAAAAAAACACCACTAATTTTTTAGTGATGAACATATTGAAAATATATTTATATAAGCAATATCATACTACTTTGACGAAGAATGTTTCGTTGCGATAATTAACCAAATGGCTTGTATTAAAAACAGAAAAGCAAAAAAAATACTAAGCACTGCTAACGATACTAATGTATTCCCTGACGTATTTACAGCCCCTGAACCATCGACTTTTCGATACCAAATAAATAAACTCAAAATAATATACCCTAGAGCCTCAATAGAACTTACAATTTTCCAAGCTTTCATACAATTTCCCCCTCCGTTATGTATCCAAACGCAATATACACTTTTTAAAATAAACATTCAATAAGTTAAGCATCTTTTCGCTAACATCTAATAGTTTTTTTCCCTCTAAACACAAATAAAAAGCTAGTACCTATCAAGCAAGCACTAACTCATTTTGTGACTAATCATATATATTTGTACGAACCGTCAAACCTGTTTCTTTACGAATTTTTTTGATGATTTCTGGTATTCTTTCTGTGTAGGTACTATCAAATTGCGCTATTTGTTGCGACCGTGTAGCCTTGCCAATTTTATACCATTCAAAAAATATATTGACCTTTTTTGAGTAAATCTGGTCTACAACTCTCACTTCATATATTGTGTTAGGTTGCTTAGCAAACATTTCTTTAATATCCCCAATGACAGCATCAATTTGGTTCATATCTCATACAGCTCCAGTCTTATTTATGTGCTATAAGTATTATAAGAACAGTTGTTCCCTTAGTCAATAGTTAAATACTATATATTCTGTTAAGGTAGATACTGTTTATCTTTGCCAGTTTCATCAATAATTCGTAATGGTTCGCCATAGATATGCTGGGTACTATGACCACCAGAAGTCCGCCTAGGTGCTGGATACTCTTTTTGTAATTTACGCATCACATCTGCTAAAGTATTACCTGTCATATACTCGTTTTGTGAATGCCAACCAACTGCTTTATACATTGTCATGCCCCTTTCTTAAATGATTGAATAGAAAACAAACATTACTAATAAACACTGGTATTAACGGTAGTAACAATAATGACAGCATCAATATATTTATCGTATTAAGCCATGATGCCATAAAGTTTGCTGGAAGATGCGCAAAGGTTTTTGGTGCTTCACGAACTAATGAACGATTGAATGATTTATCCATAGATTCTGTTAACATCAAAACTAGAAATATAAAGCATTCCAAACCTAACCAAATTAAATAAGGCTTACATACCCAAGTTACTAGACCGTCAAACCAGTTAATCCACTGACTTATTTTTGCCAAACTTTCCTCAAAATGGTAGGTTGGCTTTTTTCTCAAATTCTGCTGTTTCTTCATCATACTTTTCCTTTTCCTTATCAAAATTGATATTACCTTGATGCAAAACGCTTTTTGCATTTGTAATTGCGTTGACCAAATTAGCTTCTACCAGTTTTTGATGTTCAGCCGACAATTCAACACTATTGATCGCTTCTATAATTTCATGCCAATGTCCTGTTTTCTTTAGCACTGCTAGACTAGGTACAACCGACTGCAAGACCCATTTTTCAATACGTTCAACACTTTGCTGTTTTGGTTGCCTAACAAATTTCATTCGATTACCTAAAGCTGTCAGCAACGACCAAGCAGGCATTGGTTCAACTGTTTGCTCAATCACTTCACGTACTTTATCTGATTTTAGCTTTTGCGCATCAATTGGCTCATTAGTAAACCAAAGATAGGTGTACAAAATATCAAAAGTTATATCAACCAATTTTTCATCATTGTTCAGCCATTCATCAAGGACATATTCTGCTTTATCCTGATGCAATTCTAATTCCACACGAGTTTTAACATCAGTATCATAACCTTTATTGGCTTGTTCCTTGTGTTTGTCATAAGCACGGATAACAAAGGGCGACTTACCAAAATCAACCGTCCAGCCGTCATCAACGTTACCATGAACCGCATAAGACTTTGATTTGCTCCAAAAACGTTTTTCTTGTACGGCTTTAACCAATTCGTTCATATCCAATAAGCCCCATTTGTCGTTAATCGCAATATCTAATCTGGTGAGATGCCCCCGATACTGTCGTGCTTTCTCAAAGAAGTTACGCCAGTTCATGCTTTGTTCAAGTAGTGCTTTTTCAAAAAGTCGTGTGCCTTTACCAGTTAAATAAAGCGTTGTCCCAAATTTTTGCTCAATCGCTTGTGTTTCTGGGTTTTTAATTGGTGCAAAATCTTGTATATAGATATTCTTTTCGCCAGCAAATGCCATTTCACGAGTATAAAAGTTTTGAGACGTAGGACGTTCTAAAAACAGGTTTTCCTGCAATCTCAACACATCAGAAATTACTTGCTTTGAGGTTAAGTCTGGGAATGTCAATGAGACCCAATCAAATTGTACTTCGATAGCTTCAGACAGTTGTGGGTAAACCGAAATCAGTTTGTTAACAAATTTATCTGATATTTTTTGCTCACCAGTTTCAAAACGATTAACTGTTTTTCTACTCATATCCATAGAAATCGCTAATTCTTGTTGTGTAACGCCAAGTAGTTGTCGCATCAATATTAAGTTATTGTTTGATAGTTCTGGTACATTTAATTCTTGTGTCATATTATTTTTCCCTTTCAAAAGTTGGTATCGACCAACGTTTTTTAACTCAATTAAGTTTTCTAGTTCACTAGAAACAGTGTTTTGTATTTTTGCATCAGACTGCCTGATTTTTGCTTTAAAGCCCGATAATTCACTACCAGTAATTTCATCAATCGCAATCTCACTACCGATACTAGGCAAATATCCTAGCTCAATAGCCGATACTGTCACGTTATAAGTCTCAATAATTTCATCATTCAATTTGATACCGACCATGATAAGTGTTTCCAACGATAACCGTAAGCTATGTTGTGTTGTGCCTAGAAATATAGGTGTATAAGCTGTTGGCTCATTGTTAATCGTTATCATGTCGGCTTTCCTTTCTCAAAATGTCCCATTTGGTACTTTCAAAGGGACATTTTTGTTTTTCAATCTAAATGGCTTCATACAGGCATTTGTTCCCCATATTGGGTTGACGCTTTCAGCGTTTTTACCGGTTTAACCCCCCTGTTAGTAACTGGGGGTTAAAGCTTTTTTGGTGACTTTATTTTTGGCGCATGTGCCAGTCGCTGACACACACTGGTCGTGTGTGCTTAACCGCGACCACGCACCTTGCCCCCTTAACGCTTCGCGTTGGGGCAAGGCGTGGCACTGTCTCTTCGCTGGTCGCTACGAGCCACGCCCATAATAAAGTCACTATGTACATAAAGCCCTGGTCTCTTACAGGACATTTACTGTAAAAGACTAGAGCTTTAACAATAGTTACTTACTTGATATGTGACAATTGATCCAGCAAACCTTGAATGTCTTTTGTACGATTGACACCGTGTGTTTGCAAAGACTTAGCCGTACCAAGCAAGAAACCTAAGTTCTTGCGTAGTTCAGCAAAGTAAGGTGGCAGCATTGGACTAACAGCACGTAGCTGTTTTTCATCTGCCATTGCTTTCTTAAGTTCATCACTTAATTGAGCAAGGTGTTCAAGTCCACCTATTTTTTCAATTGCCTTCAAATCTTCAATTGATTGAGCGGACAAAGATTGAATTTTTTTAACTTCTAAAGCCATAATTTTTACCTACTTTTTTTTAAAACTACAAATATTTAATCAACACCAAAGCCAAACACAGATGCTAAGTGTCGGACTTCTTGCGTGGTACTTCATATAATTAGCTCCTTTCATATTTGAACTCTTTGTTGAACTATGCTAGTATAAAGATAATTGTTCCACCGGGAACCTTGCTTAACGCTAAGCAGTTGATTGCATTTCATTAGGTCTTTGAAGAAATGCAGTTAACTGCTTTTGTATTTTTACATTCAAAATTGGAGAAAACAGCATGCATATTAAAGAATTAGACTTAACAGACCTCGATGAATTACAAAAGGTAAGCATGGAAACCTTTTACGATACTTTTGCAGCTCAAAATACAGAACAAAACATGCAAGACTACTTAGCAAATAGTTACAAGTTGGAAAAGTTATCCGCAGAACTACAAAATAAAAATTCATTTTTTTATTTCGTACTCAATGACACGAATGAAACTATGGGTTATCTCAAGCTAAATGTGAATGATGCGCAATCCGAAGATGATTTTGAAAATGCATTAGAAATTGAACGCATCTATATCCGAAAGTCATTCCAAAAGCAAGGTCTAGGAAAAATTTTATATAATATTGCGACTACAAAAGCAACTCAATTAGGAAAAAATCGTATTTGGTTAGGTGTGTGGGAATTTAATCAGAATGCTAAAGCCTTTTATCAACATCTAGGTTTTGAGTTCGTTGGCAGTCATACCTTTAATATGGGTGATGATCCACAAACTGATTTAACTATGGTTAAAGAAATTTAGTCCTAACCTTGTAAATTAAATATAGTATTTTGTTCCACCGGGAACAGCTTCTAAGCAGTACATCCACATCATTAGGTCAATGAAGATGTGGCATGAACTGTTTTTTATTTTAAGGAGAATAAAAATGACTTGGATTTATTTATTTTTAGCTGGAATTTTTGAAGTAGTTTGGTCTAGTACCATGAAACTTAGTAATGGCTTCTCACATTTTTGGTGGACCATACTAACTTTTATTGGAATGATTATTAGCTTTGCCTTGCTTTCTTTATCACTCAAAAATTTACCTCTTAGTCTTGCTTATCCAATATGGACTGGTGTTGGAGCAATCGGTTCAATCATTATTGGCGTCTTATTTTTTGGTGACAAATTAAGTATGTTTACTTGGTTTTTCGTTTGCTTACTTATTATTGGTATCATTGGTATTAAATTCACCAGTGGGCACTGAAACTATACCAATTCAAGTTAACATAAGCTTGACTATACAAAGTAACGCTACAACAACGTTTAAAGGTACTAAAAAATAGGTCGTTATCAAAAACTTTCACAAAGTCTTTAAAACGCCTATTTCATCACATCAGTTTTTAAATTTCACAAGCCAATTAAATTTAGACCAATTTTTTACTTACACAATTCAAAACATTCTATAATATAGTTTTTAAAAACTATTTCCTGAACAAAAATTACAAAGTGATACAATTAATTAGGTATTAAGATAATTTCTAAAAATGAGGAATCAAAAATGACACCAAATGAACTTTTTAAAAAAGCACAAGAATCTAATAGTGTACCCCACGACGCAAAAATGCAATCAGCTTTTCAATTTGGGGTCTCTGCTGATGAACTGGCAGATTTGGTCATAAGTGGTCAAAAAACAGCAACAACAAGTTCACTAGACTTATACGAAAAAGATGAACCCCTACCGCAACTAGGTGCCTATGATGTGGTATTAGACAGTGAAAATCAAGCCATTTGTGTCATACAAAATGATAACGTTGAGATTAAAAACTACCTTGATGTTAGCGAAAAACATGCTTATCTTGAAGGTGAAGGAGACCGAAGCCTAGAATACTGGCGTCATGTTCATAATAAATTTTTTGTCAACGAATACCAATTAGAAGGACTTGTGTTCAAAGAGCAAGACGCTAAAATGGTTCTCGAAAATTTTCACGTTGTATACCCTCTACAATAATAATTAGTTTCCAATAAATAGACTAATATATACAAATTGAACAGCATGAGGCAGTTTACTATAAACTGCTTTTTTGATAGTCATTTATTTTTTATTTCGCTTTACTTGGTACTTTGCGATATTTTCACGTATATATTCATGTAAATTAAAATCTTTTGGTACTTCTGGTGCAAAAAATGACCTGACTTGACTGTCCCCAATCTTAATAAAACCCCACCCTTTCAAATATGACGACAAAGGGCGTAATTGTTTTTCATTATCGGGGAATACCATTTTTTCAATTTCTGGTGTCGGCACACCCATGTTAATACGCATATTCAATTGGTTACGTACTGCCATTGGCAAAGAACCCGCATCAGGTCTCTGCATACCAATCAAAATATAAAAACCAAGTTCACGTCCTAACATCGCTATCTCATTCAAATTAGACATTGCTGTGTCATAGCTTGCTTTGATTGGGTCATCATAAGCTAACCGATCATTCATTTCAACAAACGCCCCGAACTCATCAAAAATTAAAAAGCAAGGCTCAAAACCGAAGTCTTTATAAGTACCAATCTGATCTGATGCCTTTAATTCTTCAATACGTTCTGCACGTTTCATCATTAACTGATAATACTTAATCACGGCAGCGTTAATTTCAGATGCCGTACTATGAACACGTCCCTTTAATTCATCAACATACTTCAAACTAGCCAAGTCAGACCGTTTTGGGTCGATAATATCAACAAACTTTGTGACCTGTAACAACTGCCCGATAATTGCAAACATAGTATACGACTTACCAGTACCAACGTTACCTGATATTAAAGCATTGTAAAAAGTGTCATACTTCCAATCAATACCTTTTGAAATCTGCAATAACCCTTTTTTAGGTTTTAATTCTTTTAACTGTCGTCTAAATTTAATTGGGTCAAAAGCAAAGGTACTAATCATCTTATTCTTACTAAATTCAGTCGTCTGTCTATCAGCGAGTAACGCCGTTTCAACCACATTATCAAACTCATTTTTAGAAAAACTTTCCATGTATTTCTGGCCGTCTACTGGCTCTTGTAAAATCAGTTGACCTGTTTTGTGTAGTACCTTTAATTTCAATTTTGGAAAATAAGCGATAAATGTCCCATTGTCATCACTAGCAGTATCAAAGAAACCTTTAGAGATAATCAACAAACTTATCATCTGGCGTAATTCAACAGTCTTCAAATACTTTGAAATAAAATCAGAATGTTCTGGTGCATAATGCTTATAAAACCAAAACAAACCCCAACCAAACAAACCAGTCAAAACGATACTTAAAACAATAGGTAACAAATACCACCAGCTGTATTGTCCTTGCATCACTGCTTGAAATATATTTAAATACCAAAGACCAAAACAAATCGAGACTAAAACCAAAACAAAAAGCAAACCCCTTTTAAATAGAGTCTTTGCCAAATACTGATCACTATACTTAATTGTTTTAAACATAAAAAATACGCCCTCTCATTTTCTTAGTTGTTTCACGATATTCATCATTAAAATCTAAATACCAACCAAATATTTCTAAGCTATCAGTTCGACCAATTTTAAGTAAATGCTCTGCTGTTTCAGCAAACCCAATTAAACTTAAATCTAAATCTATTAAACATCTATGCCTGGACAACGCTTTACTTCCACTTAACAAATTATGTAAAGCATTTGAACGTTTTCTAATATCCTGAACTATATTCTGTGTTAAATCCATACCCTCCTCATACTTTGGATAAAATTGCTTTAAATCATTAAGCGTAAATTCTTGCGACATTTTTTAATTCTCCTATTTAAACAACAATAGTTTCTATACAAACAAATAAATAATGAATATAATAAAAAGTAAATAAAGAAAAACTGGCATAAAATGAACAAACAAAACCTTATCAATTTAGTTAAGCAACATACCAATTCTTTTGAAGACCATCCTTTTAATGGTGGACATAGCCATGAAAAAATAGAATGGACTGTTATGAAGCAAAAGAGTAATTCCAAAATACTAGCCTTGATCTATGTTAAGGACCATGACCTACAAATTACTCTCAAATTAGAACCAAGTCATGGCGAACTTATGCGACAATATCAAGGTATTGAAGCTGGCTATCACATGAATAAAACGCATTGGAACACTATTCATGTTAATCAAACAGAAATTTCATCAGATGAAATTGTGCAAATGATTAAAGAAAGTAGTCGTTTAACAATCTAAAATATAAAAATTCTCCATACTGTCCTACTTTCTAAGCATACTTTTCTTCCAACTTGGCACTCTCATTTGAATTAACTGTCTTTAAAGCAGCCGTCCACTCATCAAACAATGAGTGAATAACCACTTTACCAACTCGACCATAAATATCTCTAAACAAGCATTGCCCCTTTTTCAAGTTAGCCAACATTTCAATATTGGCTTTGGTTACTGGCAAATTAAACTGTTTCAAAATATTTTCACGGTCATCAGAACTATCAAACGCAAACAATTGACCATATTGTCCGATACTTTCTTCATCATCACTATCTTTAACACGTTGTGTCGCATAAAAAACAGCGTTGTTTTCCGAACGTCCTAACCGCTTGATGCTATCAAACACATTCTTACCAGCCTGTGAAGTCGTAAATATCCATGCTTCATCAATCATTTCCAAACTAAACTCATCTGGGTTGGCACGACCAAACTTTTCCAAATACTTACCTAGTGCCAACATCAAAGCCATTGAATACTTTTGTGTTTCGGTATAAGTACGGCCATCTTGCTTAGCATTGGGTAGTTGCAAACCAGTAACTTCTAAGATTGTCCGTTGATCATTAAACTGCAAACTATCTGTTGAACCGTCACTAAAGGCTAAGCGTAACATCGTTTTTGGGACAATACTTTGGTAGAAATCTGACAAGTCTTTTTCAGCCTGTGAACCTTTAGCTAATTCATCAAAAACTGTTAAAGTTCCAACCTGTTCGCCTTGAATACGCATCGCACAAACTTTACTAATGGAACGATTAAGAGCAGTCTCTAATTGAATATCTTGTGAAATTGGTCTGATTTGAACTAACATTTCTTTAACCAATGTCAACACATCAGGGATATCATCTTCGGTACTCTGCTCATTCAAAGTTAAAATTGGGTCAAGCACCCCTAAATTATTTCTATCATTGGCATTTAAAGTGACAAAATGAAACGACTCAATCAACTTACGGAAGTAAGGGTTTTTCTCGGTTTCTAATGCTCGCATAAACCACCTATGAATTTCTTGCTTAGGATCAATATACAAAATCTTGACGTTAAACATTGCCATGTGAAGCAACAATAATTTAAACAAAAATGACTTTCCTTGTCCGGTATCGCCTGATAATGCAAGGTGAGGACTATCTGTTTTAGCCCCTCTGATGCCTTTGTTGGTAATCACTAAATTAAGTAATAATAATAGTCTGGAAGATGCCACGGCTTGCTGGATAGTCTCAAACTTATCTAAACTCAAAACACGACCAACATAGAAACCTGTGTGTGACCCTAACGCCTGACTAGTACCAAACATCAACTCGGCTAGTGCTGGTACAGTGGTGTATTGTCGCCATTGTTTGAAGACCCCTAAATTAACCGCAGGTAATGTTTGATACAACAATTGTTCTTGATTGAAACTTGGTTGATACAACTCAATATCACGCTCGAACGTCTTTAAACGTGTTTTCAGTTTATTGACTTTCTTTTTTAGCTCTTTGACGTTCTCATCTCGAACCACAAGAATAACCGACCATTGCAAAAAACCATTTTTATCATCAAGGACATTGACCAAATTCTTCGCCAATTTATAATTCAATTCACTACGCTTAGAACTATCTTCATCAGTGTTAAAGGCATCTCGTAATTCATCACGATATTTACCCTTTGATGATTTGGTTTGTTGTTTTAAACCACGCCAACCGTCTCTTTGTGGAAAATTGATTTTGATATGCACTTCCACAGGAAATTTATATGATTGAATTTCTGGTAACACAGACAAAAATTGCATCTTGTCTGGCATATTCATCACTAGATGCGTAAAGTAATCTTCTTTTTCATCAGTGATACGCTTAATCACACCTGTATGTGATAAATCAAAGACTGTATCACGCATGGCCATAAGTGATTTTTCCTTTTCGTGATGATAAGGCAAGCCAAGCATGGCAACTAATCTATCTTCGTCCATTTTCTCGGCATCAATTGATTTCAAGATACTCAACACATCTTCATTCATGGTATTAAAACGTTCAAAGAAAATATCATCAAATTTGACCTGATACCTAAAGGTTTCGGCAATGCGCTTCATGACTAAATCAGTCACAAAACTAACCTTGTCTTTCAAGTCATCACCAACGTTGATATTTTTGAGCTTAACTCCGATATAAAACTCATCAATAATGGCTGGGTTAAACTCACTCTCTAAGAGATTAACTTCTTCTTGACCGATATAATACTCTGCAACTTCTCGTAAGTCATCAGCCCAATCATCGCTTGTACCTTGAATACGACCAGCTAAGTCCATATCTTTTGGAATCAACTTTAAATCAACATCATCATATTTTTGTAAACGTTCAAACACATCAATAAAACTATTTTTGTATTTGCGTTTATCTTCAACATTGGCAACATTGATTTGAAATGGTTTAATCTTGTAATAAGCCCATACATCGCCAATCGTTGTCAGTACTAAATTATCTCGATACTGTACAACAGGGTTTTCATATTTGACCGTTGCTTTTTTTGCCATAGTCTAGTGTCCTACCTTTCTAAATTTTTCATTGATCATTTGCCCCGGTCTCTGCAAAACTGTTAATTTTCTTGACATCAATTGAGACTAATTTCATGTCTGGGTTATTTGGCTTCATAAACGTTGGTGTTTCTTGAACAGCAAAATCACTAATGTAATGCTTGTTATTAGGGTTTTGCACATTGATTGTTTGAATTTGCTTGTCGTCATTGTCAAAGTTCAAAACATTGTGCCAGAATATTTTGGGATAGACCTTTTGACAATGTGCACAATCGGAATTGTAAAACATTACGGCTTCTGCATTTGTATTCAGTCCCTTGACATCATTATTTTGAAAATTCATTGATGCGTATGGAATAAAGAAAAAACCAGCCACTAGCAACAAAATGACTGGTAATACTTTATTGATAATAATTGTAATTGATTTGGGTAATGTCTTCCTGTTCCTTTTTTTAGTGTCATTACCGCCTTTGATATAATGTTTCACTTGTTGTTCTCCTTGTTTAATTTTAATAGACAAATAATGTCTTTTTATTTAAACCTACTTGTCAAATCATAATAAATGAGTTACACTTACTTTTAGTAAATAGAAAGAGGTCTCATATTAATGACTAAGTTTGGTATTATTGTTGGTTCAATTCGTAAGAATTCATATTCAAAAGGTGTCGCAGACGCTTTGGTTGCTGGTTTGCCAGCCGATGCAGAAGTCACTTATTTGAACATTAGTGATTTACCTTTGTATAATCAAGATTTAGACGAAAATTCACCTGAATCTTATGTGAAGTTCCGTGAAGCAGTCGCTTCTCAAGATGCCTTCATCTTCGTCACACCAGAACACAACCGTAGCATTCCAGCTGCATTGAAGAATGCATTGGACATTGCTTCACGTCCGTGGGGACAAAGCGTTTGGGGTGGCAAGCCAGCATTGGTTGCTTCACAATCATTGAGTGGTATTGCTAGTGTTCTAGCACATCACATTTTGCGTCAATCACTTGTTTTCCTTGACATGCCAACAATGCAACAACCAGAATTGTATATTGGGAACGTCGCTAATTTAGCTGATGAAAATGGTCAAATTACCAACGAAGATACTAAGAAGTTCTTGGCTGATAGTGCAAAGCAATTTGTTACTTTCGCTGAAAAGTTTTAATTAAAAAGCTAGCCTTTATGGACTAGCTTTTTTTAATTGATCAGTATTTGATTGATTTTAATTGATGTTAATTTCTGCGTTTTGATATCAAACCAGCCATGTATTAGCACGGTTTGATAGATTGCTTTTTGAGCTGTACCACTCGTTTTGACAACGACAGTTGCTAGGCTTTCGATTGTTTGATTATCTAAATCACTCGTGTAACCTGTGGCTGTTTGATATTGACTTGTTAGACCCAAATTATCAATTCGTGACCCGCCTGTGGAATCTAGTCCACTATCAAATAATTGATTTTTTTGGTCACTTGATATATTTAGAATGTCTGATACTTGATTAAAACGCTTGTCATAATCTGATTGGCTACTAAAAGTATAATAAACCTTTGCAAATTCTAACAACTTACTTTTTGCTTTTGCATCATTAGCATTATAGGTTGTTTGCAAGTTATCAATTTGTGTGGTCACATGCTTTTGTTTGTTCGTCACTTGTGCCACTTCCTTTCTCACTTGCTCAATCTGCGCTCGCTTGCCATTTGCAATAGTCATCATGATGCCAAGACCAACCAAAAGCAAACCCATAATGCTAAGTAAGATTTTATTTTTCATTATTGAATGCTCCTTTCAAGGTTAGTCGTGACATATCTGTGACTTGTTTTTCATCAGTATCATAAATAATTGAGTAAGCCACACTCTGTGCATCACTTTTAGCAATAACCAAGTATTCTAAGTTAGACCCCCAAGCATTTTTAAGCCCGACAAGTGGCACATCATAATGCGCCTTGTCACTGAAGATCACACTAGGCGCAAAAGTCTGTGTGAATTCGTTAATCACTTTTTGAGTTGCCAACCCTTTCAAAGCATCAGGATAAATTGAAGTAGGCTGATTACTAAATGTCTTAACAAAATTAGTCACTTGATTAGTACTATCACTCACTTTTGATTGTTGGGATTTTGGACTTGATACAATCGTTTGTGATTTGACTTGATTTGCCTTTGCCTGTTTTAAATCTGCCCTAGCTTGTCCTAATTGTTTATCCAAGTTTGGTATTTGATTGAACTGGACTAATAAAATGCCAGCCAATACTAGACTAGCAAAGATGATTAAACGGCTATTTTTCATACTTTCTCCT
Source organism: Leuconostoc sp. S50 (assembly GCF_016624925.1). Lineage (NCBI taxonomy): Bacteria > Bacillati > Bacillota > Bacilli > Lactobacillales > Lactobacillaceae > Leuconostoc > Leuconostoc sp. S50. Next base: position 83,972 of record NZ_JACVUE010000007.1, read on the forward strand.
TTCGATTATTTACCTTGAATAAAGGTAACACCTTGACCAGCCGTTAACTCACGGAAACTGACTGTACCAGTTCCAGATGCCACAACATTACATTCACTAACTAAGAAATGTGTTTTGTCATCACTGATCGCTTCAACTACGGCTACGTGTCCGTAAGTCGGGTCGGCACCGTCTGCGCCTTGTGAGAAACTAACCGCCCAACCAACATGTGGCTGACCATCGGTTTTATACCCTTTGGCTTTAGCATTCTTACCCCAATCAGCACCATTACCTAAACCATTTTCAACTGGCGTACCTAGTTCTTGCATACGATTATAGGTATACCAAGTACATTGCCCGAATGGATATGTGTTTGATGATGACGTGGCAGTAAAGTTTGTGTCCTTGATTTTGCTTTTATAAGCACTAGGAATTTCTTTAACTGGCGCACCACTCGTTCCCATACCTTGCGCAAAATTAGTTGAGCAACCATTTGAATTGTTGGTTGTATTATCAGTATTTTGTGTGGTTTCTGTGCCATTGGTTGCCGTATCAACAGCAGTATTTGATGAACCGCTAGACAACTTAGCATACCAAGCACGAGCATAGGCTTGTCTTTTTGAAGTAGTACCTGCACCACCACGTTCCCACTTTGCTCTTAAAAATTCAGTGGCATCATCAACGTTGGTCATTTTCAAACCTTGCTTTAACAAATCGGAGTTTGTGCCGTCATGATTTAAAGCAAAATCTAACTGCAAACCAGCATCAGACCATTGCTTATTTTGTGATTTCGCATAATTCAACAGCTCAACACGTCTTGAATTGTCCCATTGATTAAGACCCAAAGCATAACCGCTGATACTAGCATTCATGGCGGTACTTTCATTGAATGTCGCATTTGATTGCACAATACTGGCATTAAAACCACTTTCATTTTCAGTATTACCTAAATAACCAGCAATACCAGCTTCGGTTACACCTGATATTTTTTTCAAGTTATCATGAATTGATTTCCCAACCGCTTCTTTATCAGCACTTGTTGTGACTGTTACTGTGGTATCTGTGCTTTGACAGTCATTGTTATTATCCTGATAAAAAAGTGCCATTACGATAAGTAACAGCACTAAGAAGAAAGCTAAATAAGGCGCTAAGAAAAGCACAATTTTATGTTTGAAATGAGACACTAATTGTTTTTGCATCACAACTCCTTATCTAATTCTTTTTCCTCATCTTGTGTGATTTGTTCTTGATGATGAACGGCTTCATCAAAGTTTCGATATTGCAATTTATCATCATCTACTATCATTGATTTTGGTGTAACTGGTTTAGCACTAGGATTCAAAACTTGTGAACGTGCTTCACGTCTCTTTTCAGTCAGTTTTTCACTGCTTTCGTCATCTAATGCTCGACCACGGTTAAATGACCTATCAGGCTCATGAGAACCGTTATCATAACTAGCGTTATTGTCGTGATTTTTAATGAGATAAGGTGTACGTGTATAAGTTGGCAATTCATCATCATTACCATAACCACGCCTATCAGTGTAATCTTCATCAAAGTTATCAGGATCAATATTTTCTTCATTAGCATCTCTTTGACGTTGACGTTCTGCTTCGTCAGCCAAACGTTCTGCACGTTCTTGTCTGCGTTGTTCTTCTAATTCACGCATTTCTTGCTCATCAGGTGCATTGCCACGTCTATTGTCCGAACTTTCATGCTCATCATTTGACTTGTCTTCCGATTTGTCTTTAGCATGACGACCACTAAAACCTTTGACATTTTCTAGCCCATGCTTAGTTGAGTTGACCATTTCACTACCAGCTAACATTGCACGTTGTCCTGCCTGTGTGAGTTGAATTTTATTCAAAGCCTGATTTGCCATTGATGATCCAGTAACTGTTTGCACTAGGAATGATTTATTTTTCCAAAGCAAAACCATTAGGACAATATAGACAATTGAATTGAGTAGCGCACTGGCACTATTTGTAACTGGTACAATCGTATCTGTGACTGTACCAACCCATGAAACAAACATGATGCCAAACAGCAGTCCGATTTTTGCAAATAGCAAACCTAACGCACTTAAACCTGTCTTTAAAGCACTGTTTGAAAAGCGTGGTAGAAGAGAAAGTAAAACTGTAAATGGAGACAAATAGTAAAGTAAAATAGCCCCTAACTGAAGTATCAAATTAAATACACCAATCATCAGCAATGGTATTCCATAAGCTAGTGACATAATTGGTGCCATAAGACCGACAGATGCTTGATACCATTCTTCCCCACCATCTTTTGAAAGATAATCATTTGATTTCGCTAGGGCATCAATCACATCACTATCAGCTTTACCACCAATTAAACGGTACGAGCCGTCTTTTTCGCTGGCATCTAAATTGGTTGTTCCAAAGTTCACCAATGTATAGGGACGAATAACTGCTTTTTCAAAGTAAGCTTTTCTGATTGCACTCTCAAATTTATCGCCACTATTAGTAAATCGTCCGTTAATATTAGACGTTTCAGTAAACATCGCAGTTTGAGCAGTGGACGTGAATTGATTAACTTTCGTCAAGACTGTACCACCAGCACTTATCCAAGCACTACCAATAATAGCAACTAACAGAACTGATAAAATAGCTTTCAGACCAGCGCCACTTTTAACACTTTGAATAAACACCCAGACAAGACCTAAACCAAAAGCAGTATACAGTAGTTGCTTAAAAACTTCGCCAGCCCATGTTTGTTTGGTAAACTGTTGGACGTTTGAGAAAATATCATTGATCCCTTGCGTGATATTGGTTAAATCAAACATCTTCGATAAAGCCGTATCAAACAACGGATAGATGATATATAAATTAAGTGACATAAACAAACTCGCTAGAAGATGCGCTGAACTTAAGCCCAAATCTGTTAATGAACCAGATTGATAATAAACTGTGAAGTTTTTTGAAATATTTTTGTTTATCCAATCAATGTCGTTATATCTTAGTTTGTCTTTAATTGCTTTTTCGGTATGTGTAGGTTGTGTTGTCCCCTCATCAACTGCCTTTCCGTCTGCTTTATCCTTTGCCAGTGCCTCCTTATCCGACTCACGTTTGGCTTCTTTTATTTCTTTGGAATCGAACGTTAAAGCATAAACATGTTGTGGCGCAATCATAAAGCTACTAACAACAAGTGAACTAAACATTGATCCAATTACGATCAGTAATAAAATTGATTTTTTCATTAATTTTCCTTTCTTCTGTACGTTAAAAGCACTTACATAAACGTAAGTTTCTCGCTTGTTTAATTTGATACATGAGTGATAGATTGTGTGATAGAATAAATGAAATAAAATTCGATGTATGGAGTCCCGATGAAATCTTTAGAAGTGTTAGAAATAATAGCAAACCAGAACAATCTTTTAATATCTGAAGTTCATGAAGAAAAACAAAACAGTGATTATGAGGGACTGATTCTGTCATTGGGCGACCATAGCATACGCAGTCGCTTAGCAAAAAAAACACCAACAAAAAGTGGATATTTTGTGGTGGCATGGGAAAAAAATGAATATAATCAAAATAAACCTTTTGATGACGAAAACAGTCCGGATTTATTGATGACTAGCATTATAGATCAAGCGAAAGCTGGCCTATTCATCTTTCCAAAATCTATTTTAATAAAACACAAAATTCTAAATAGTGGCAATATTAAGGGAAAAATGGCGTTTAGGGTATATCCGAGTTGGGAAAATAATCTAAATAATACAGCTGTCAAAACACAATCCTGGCAAGCTCCTTACTTTGTCGATTTATCTCAAAGAGTAGATAGTCAAAAAATTAGTTTACTTTTGAATCAAAGATAAAACTTATTCTCAACTGTATTGTCCGAGTGACATATTTTTTTTGAAAACGTTTTGTTATTTGTGGATTGATCTAATAATTTCGATTCTTAGGTTGAACAAAAAACATTTACAAGTTTTGTAAATGTTTGTCTTAAACTTATTTAGTTATTTTTTCCCATGTATAGACTAACCATGACGGTTGGTAATTTGTGTCATAATTCACGCCACTATTGACAATTTGATTATTTTTTAAATCATATACAACAGCAGTTGTCGCTTCACTATCAGAATGTCCGTTTTTAAACAAATTTTCAACCAACAAGTTTTTATCTTTGTTGTAGTAGACTTCGACCTTTGCCATGTTGCCACCATCTTCAGACGTATCCATCATGTAAGATATGTCTGCACCGGTACTTTTTTTCAAAGCCTTATCTAAAGTAGCCCTATCAATCAAGTTGGTGTTACTATAATTAATTTTGTAATCTTTACCGGCAACATATTTTTTGGTACTTGATGATGATTTTTCTGAACTACTTGATGTTTTAACAACGGTCGATGTTTCTGTTTTACTTGTAATATGCTTATGTGTCATCGCATATACCATGTATGCCCCAAAAAGAATAACTAAAAAACCAATAATGAGAATTGGCAAAGTTAATATTTTTGACTTAACAGGCTTTTCATCTTTTACTTCGTCAAGTAACTTTTCTTTATTTGGCTTTTTTGGCATTGTTATTTCTCTCACATCTCGATTTGTTATGTCCATTTTAACACACCACCTTTCTCATTGTCTTTTTCAACTATTTTACGCATCTGCTGGTGCTGCCCCAACTTGTCCTATCGTTTGATTGACAATGCCTTAATAAAAGCATGTTTGCACATGCTCTTTAAAATTTTTTACTTACAGTATCATGTACTGCTTTGAATTACTATTAACACGCTTTCCCTGATACAATTGATTTTTCCGAAACCAAAACTGCCAAACATAAGTCACTAAATATCTGATCGTTGTTTCAAATGGTAAGTTATCTTTTTTTAGCATTCGGTCTAAGTAGTAAACAGCTACTTCACTGACTATGATTAACCCAAACCCTAAACTAAGATATTGCATGTGAAACCAACCTAAGACATAACTAATGAAAGCCGTAATAATTAAAGTGATTGAGAACAAGTACAAAAACCTTGTGTCAACCATAATCGGTAAACGCATGCCTTTGCCAATCTTACTAAACTTGGCTGAATTGATATACACTCGTCGATAATTAAACATCTTAACCACCAATACCCTTAACCCAATTTAACAAAGCATTCAAAATACCACTAAACGCCTGTAAACTATTTTGCGGTCCATTGACGAAAAAATACACTAATGCACCAATAAAAATTGACATCCACATATCTTTAGATTCATTTTTGCCATAATGCATCAACGCACGTCCACCAGCAATAACAACTGTACCAACTAACAATAAAGGTTTAATTGAATTATAAAAGTCCAATCTGACACCTCCTTTCTAAGCCTGTAAAAACTTCGTGACAAAATACGTCGAATTTTGTTTTTTAAGTTCTAAGTAAATTGTCTGAACCTGTGTAATATCTGAACCATGTACTTTAACGGTGATTTTAGTAGTGACAATTGGCTTATCTGCCGAACCAGTGACTTTAATATCACTCTCATCGAGACTAACCAAGTCAACGGCATTATCTAAGCCCACAGGGTTATTCATGAACAATGACATATCTTTAGTTGAACTAGAAACATATTTTTGCACGAATTGTTTGGTAAACTTTTGAACCTTTGCCGTGATCGCTTCATCATTGATAGTTTTACCAGTCTTATCAAATCTGGCTTTACCCACTTGACCAACACTATCAATCTCATTAGACACATAAGGCAAACCAATTACAGTCAATTTATCATTATCTTGTGTATACGGCACATTAACAGTCATAGCATTTTGCTTACCGTCATTATCAATCGTGAGATTATATTGTGCTGTTTTGATACTATCCACAGTAAAAATACCGTTCAATTTAGCTTGTAACAGCTTCATATCTTCGGTATTAGTTGATGATGATAACGTGACATTTTTAGCAAAATAAGGTGTAACCTTATCTAACCAAGCATCACTTTTGGTCTTATCAAACGTATAATAAGCGGTCACAAAGTTTGCCAAGTATTGCCCCACAATTGGGTTATAACTGGTTGTCCCAGCACTGGCTTTATCAAGTCTAGTTGTGAGATTAGTAATGTTATGCCTTAATTCACGATTTTTAATGGCGACACCATTGGCTAAGACTAAAACATAGGCAAAATAAAGCACTAAGATAATCAACAAACCAACCACAATTTTACGTACTTTGCTCAAATTATATACATGTGCTTTTGGAATTTTTACCGCTTTTTCTTTTTGTTTCTTTTCATACTCAAAATTTACTTTGAGTTTTGGGAGACCACGCATTCCACACCCCCTTTCATAAATTCAATTAATTTTTTCAATAAAAAAAACATGTTTCCATGTTTCAAAAAATTACAACGTTATCAAATTAAGATCAAATTGTTTTAATTGATCAGAATGGTGAGAAGTCATAATGACAATTTTATGTTCATTGATGACGAGATCATTAATCATACTCAAGATAACAGGCGCATTAGTTTCATCTACGCCACTTGTTGGTTCATCAAAAATGTAAACCTCCTTATCTAATAAACACTGACCGTAGGTTAAAACAATTTGTCGCTCACCACCAGATAATTGTCCCATTTTAGTGTCCCAAATCGGATCCAATAAATTTTTCCTCACCGTTTGCGCATTTTCATACATTTTTGTTTTTGGTTTATTGGTCAGTTTGCTATAAAATTCAACGGTCTGTGCAACAGTCAAAGTCGGAAAAAAATGAACTTGTTGTAGTTGATAGGCGATTTTTTTGTAAGAAGGAATTCCTACTTTTTCACCAACAGCTCCTTTGGGCCCTACTCCAGCTACAAAGTCTAATAACGTACTTTTGCCAGCTCCATTAGCACCCATAACAATATTCATTTTACTTGTTGAAAAAGACACATCTAAATTAGACGAAAGCTGACGATTACCAAATGTCACAGAATAATTTTTAATTTCCATGGTTTTGCTCCTTAAACTCTATCTGCAATCGCATATACAGAGAATTTGGAGATAGAATAAATGCCGATGATTGCATAGCAAACACTGACAATAGCCATTTGAAGCCAAATTCCAGCACTAACTACCCCAATATTAAACATCATGTTTTGTATTTGTATTGACATTTCAGTCACAAAACTCAACGGATTAAACAGATTAAACAGACCAGTAAATGAATAAGATGTTGGCACTGACATGATAAAAAATAATCCAAATAATATTATGCCAAGAAGTATGTTAACGGATTCAATCTTAATTCTGAATATGAATAAAATACTACCTACTAGCGTCACTGGTAAGGCTGATAACAGTGCAACAGCTACTCCTGCCAAAAGCAACTTAAAACTGACTTGATGTATGATTATCATCACCACAACATTAAATACACTAATCTCTAAACAAATTATGGCTAATTGAACGAGAAATATTGCAGTAACAACTTTTATTTTAGACCCTACCACAAACAACATTTGTTTATAAAACCCTTGTTCTCGTTGAACAATTAAGGACACAACAACATTGTTGAGTATAGTCACAAATATGATGTAAGCCCAAAAATTTCCAAGTGCTTCAGCTGTGGTAGTATTAAAATGATTTGTTGCAGAAGAGAGATTTACATTCTTATAAATAAAGTAAATAATCGGAAGTAACAAATTATACACAAAAGCAAACTTATTACTCATTATATTAATTATATAGACTTTACATAAAGCCATTATATCTCTCATCATATTCTCCTTAATATGTCATAACATAGTTATTATATACTATCTGGAAATATTTAGGTAGTTTAGTCTGGAATGAATCTATTTTTATGTTTAATAATGAAATTTTTTAACTAAATTGATCGGCATTTTTTTGTTTCTTTGTGACTCAAAATGCACTTTGAGTTTTGGGAGACCATGAATGTTTCACCCCCTTCCTTTGTTGTGCTATACTAATAAATTGTCAGGTAGAGATTTTAATTTACATAAAATAACTATGTGTTTTCTAAATTAAAAACATTCACTCTACCTAACCAAGTCACTGGTAACAGTGGCTTATTTAAATTCAATGTCATTATGTGCTATACTAACTCTTGGTTAGGCGCATTACATAAAAGTAAGCAAAATTAAAGTTATCAATATTCAACCTAACCATTGAAGTCACTGGCAACAGTGGCTTTTTTTGTTGTCTTATAGATGCTTACGTTTATAAATCAAACCACCTAAAGCAATTAAACCAGACATTGTCAATGCCAAGATACCACTGCCACCCACTGATGACTTTTCTGTGGCATGTGTTTTGGGTAAGGCTTTGGCAACAGCATTATCCAAATTCTTTTTAGCTTGCACTACTTTTTCATTTGAAGCATCTTTACCATTATCCGTAAGTGCTTGATTATAGCCTTTCACAGCATTTGAGACATCAGCATCACTAGCGACTTGTGTAGGCACGTTGACAGCGTTACCACTGTTATCAGGTGTCACAGTTACAACATGAGACGTGTTCCCATTATTTGATGTATTAGAACCGCCATTATTATTATTATCGTTTGATGAACTTGAACCACTATCACTATCACTCGATGAAGAACTACCACCATTATCAGTATTCGTGCCATCATCATTTGATGAAGAGCCACCGCCATTATCGGTATTCGTGCCGTCATCATTTGGCACACCACCATTGTGAACTGTTGTTCCGTCATCTACTGTTGAACTGGCATCACTCGTTGTGACATCAGTGGCACTTAGTACGACTGCTTTAACAGTAGGTAATGGAACTTGCACTGACTGTACTGATTGCGCTCTACTAGTATCAGTTGTTGTGGGCACAGTATCGGCACTAACTGCTTGATGACCTAATGCTAAAGCCCCTAACATAGACCCTGCGATTAAAAGTTGTTTTTGCAACATGTTTATTGTCTCCTAACAATTTTATTGATTGGGCTTCACACCCCATTTGGTTATATGATGTGATAACGTCACTAGATCAATTCTTAAGATTAGTTTTGCTTTTTACCTTTTTTAGAGATGCCAAAAGCCAAACTAAGACTAGCTAAACCAGCCAATGCACTTAACCATGCGCCACCTTGATTTTCATTAGCATGTGTCGTTGGCAAAATACTTGCCGTCTCAACTGCTTTTGGTGTGGTTGGAGTTACCGATGTTACCGTCTTTTCAACTTTTGGTGTCTTCTTAATATTAAAGAAATGAACTGATACCTTTTGTTGAACTGGCTTATCAGCCGTTGGCATATCGGCAACAGTAATCTTGTGAACAATTGCCTTTGGCGCAACTGGTGCCGTTGGCTCTTGTTCATACGTTGGCGAAGTTGGTGTCACATTGGTGTTCTTAATTTGCCATTCCACTTGACCATGTGTGTTCCAAATCCAGTTATCATCAACTGTCAAAAATTGAATAGCTGAACTTGTCGCATTAGGTGCTAATGTGAACGTCTTGTTAACCGCTGTCGTTGTGTTGATGTTCTTGGTAAAGGTTGTATTTCCGTTATGATAAACAGAGAACAATTCCTTACCATTCAAATCATAAACATGGAAGTTAATGTTTTGGTTAACAGCCGAATTTTGATAATAGTTCGTATAAGTGTATGAATACAACTCAATTGATGAAACTGTGATTGTTTCTGAACCATCACCATTGGCAACAACTTTCCAATTGACCTTACCTTTCAAAACACCATGACCAATCACATGAACTCCGTCATTCATGTCGTGTTCTAGCGTAAATTCACCAGTCTTTTGATTAACAGTAGAAGTCATAAAGGTTTTGTATTGACCGCTTGAAGCGTCAGTTTGTGTCTTAGCACTCATACTAATTTCGGTATTAACAGCCTTTTCAAACTCTGCCACTGCCTTATCATAGGCTGCTTTTTTATCAGCATTTGCCTTATCAACGGCTGCCTTTTTGGCTTGATAATCAGCGACTTGCTTTTGATATTCAGCCGTCAACTTAGCCAAAGTTTGTGCGTCTTGATTTTGTGTTGCGACACCGTCCGCAATCGCCTTATTGTACAAATCAATGTTATAAGCCATTGCGTCTAACAAATCTTGACCCTCTAGCCCTTTCAATGACTTGTATTCTGGGGCAGTCTTTGACACTTCAACACTGACATCAATACCTGCCTGCTTAGCATGATCAACTTCTTTATCTAAATCAGCAGTTGACTTGTCAATATCAGCCTGTCCCTTTGTCGTATCGTCTTTTTGATCCGTTGTTGCCTTGTCATAAGCTTGATCATTAGCTTGTTGCTTTGCCGTAGCGTCTTTAACCGCTTGGTCTTGCTTATTCAAGTCAGATAGCACTTCATCTGTTTTTGATGAAGCGTTGTCATCATTGATTGTGACATCAGTTGTCTTACCAGTCGTCACATTAACGCCAGCCTTTGAAGCTGTATCTGCGTCATTCTTAACAGTATCTTGTGCCTTATCAACACTATCTTTTGCCTGGTCTTGTGTCACATTTGAACCAGCAGTTGTTGGCACAGTGCTTTTTTCAGCAGTTGATGAAACTGTATCAGCCTTAGCCGTATCATCAGTTTTAGTCTGATCAGTTGATGAAGCAGTCAATTGCACTTGCTTGTCATTTTTCGTGGTATTAGTCGTTGTCACTGCTTGTGCATCAGCGTTTGAAACTGTATTAGCACTTACAGTTGTGGTATTAGCAGTCACAGCAACACCAACTACTGCAACAGCCTCGGCAACCCAGAGCTTACCTGACTTGTACAACTTATATTTTTTTACATTTTCCATAATTTTCTAAATAAAAAGACTACATATTAGGTAGCCTTTGTTTCCCTTCCTTATAAAATATTTCTAACACAATCGTTTAGTTTCAAAAAAAAAGCCTCCGAATGGAAACTTCTCATTTTAACAGAGTAATGTCTGTATATTCTATTCAATTACTGAAATCTTTTTTAACACTGATTTTGGTATTTTATTTTGTTTAATGGCAGTTGGACCATATACAACTCTAGTGTTCGATACTTCCGCTTCCAAAAATTCGCCTGGTTTAAATGGTGTAACATTTTCTCCTGATAGTTCAAAAGCAACCCTTTTTTTATTACCATCAGCGGTCACAAATTCAAAATGATACTGATAACTGTATGATCCTTTAATCACCTTTCCCGTGTCATCTTTTGTTTCTTCACGATTAGGAACTTTTAGGGGCACCCTAGTATATGCCTTGGACGCTGCATAGGTGTTGTAATAATAATTTCTGACCTGAATTGCTAGACCAATCACTAAACTTAATGTCAATAAACTTGCAATGATTAAACTTACTTTTTTCATTTTATTTTTACTCCTGTATTCTAAGAGATAAATATGGGCAATATATTAATAATCACAATGACTAGCATAAAAGCTATGTGAAATTTTTTGTGATTAGAAAGAATTGCTATATATTCACGAATTAATGCATTAGGCAAAAAATATTTACTTGTTTTAGAGCCTATACCATCGATATTCAAGCCAACTAAATGTGCAAAACCCGCTGCTCTAAAAACATGGTAATCATTTGTTGCAAAAATCCCTTTTTGTAAATCAAATCCATTTTCTTCAACCACTTGTTTAGAAAAAATCATATTTTGATAAGTATTCTTTGACTGATTTTCTACTAGAATATCAGATTCTGGCACCCCATGATGAATTGCATATTCTCTCATAGCTTCAGCTTCGGCCAACAATTCATCTCTCCCTTGGCCACCTGACATAATTAATTTCATAGGCATTTTATTTTTCTTGAATTGTTGATTTTTAAAGTTGGCAGCAACCATAATTCTTGAGCCGAGCAATGGTGAAACCGTATCACCGTTAATCAATCCGGACCCTAAAATAATAGCATATTCTTTATTAAACTTTGGACGAACTACTTTTGTAATCAGATAAGATGCAAGAAATGTCAAAACCCAGAAAAGTAAATAATTTTGGAAGCCGTATGAAACATTCTCCAAAAAATCAATAATTTTGTTGTTTGGAATATATCGATTCAACAAACTAAAGACAATTGGAATTAGCAGCAGTAAAACGCCAATAATTAAAGTGAGCATGTTTCCAATTGAATGACTTTCACGCCGCCAAACTATGATGCCATTCCATATAAATAAGAATGCGCTTAAAAATGTCAATAAAAAAATGGGTATGAAAATTAATACCAACGCAGCTAAATAGATATAGGTCAACACTTTGTTATTGATCTGGAGCACAATAATGGAAAGTGAGACAAAATAACTAAAAATGGTTGCAATGGTTGCCATACCACACAGAAGTCTATAACGGTTTTTCTTGATTAGAAGAAAAGTTATTGCCGACATCACAACTGATGCGGCAATAAAAAATATAGAATAACTAAAATAGTTATCAAAAATATTGCCCATAATAAATGAATCCCCTCTCTTACTTAACTTCAATTGTAGCATGAAAGAGGTTTTTACAAAAAAAGCAGAAACTATTGCTCAAAATGTCTTAAAATTTTTTTATCACAAAAGTTTAGTGAGTCTGTTTATTAGCTGTTATTGTGTGATTGATTACATGTAACTCTGTAAAGGTTCGTTGAACGATAATAAACAAAAAGGTCACAACACTAGCAATTATCATAGCGACATCTAGTGATTGACCCAAACTCATAAAGAGTAAAAATATAGGGAGCATAGACCCAACATAAACGAGCCAAACCCCAAACATAAAACTAAAATAAATCATTTTCTGTGTCATTCTAACAACTAAAAAAGACTGATTGTTGAATCAGCCTTTAACCTTTCTACTATATTGTTTAGCTATTAACCTTTTGCTTTGTCGGCTTTGTTGTAGATTTTCTGACCTGAATTAGTTGATAACTTTTGACTTATGGAAGAATAACAAGTTCTCACAAAATAAAGGACAAAAGTTTATCTTTAAATACTATTCAAAAGTATTTAAAAAATTATCAAATAGGTCATACACATATTTAGGTTGATCTATCATAACGTTGTGTCCGGCAGATGCCAGTAACGTTATATTTGATTTCTCATTACTTATAAATTTACTCAGCTGTTGCTTATACCCTGCTACATGATCGTGTCTGCCCAAAACTAATTGAATTTTTGTATTTGGTCCTAGATTTTGTAATTTTTCTTCAAATGATATGGTGTAACTATTCTCTTGAAGACGTTTTAAAAAATTGGCATCAGCCTTATTTAGACCAGGTAAAATAAGATCTTGGTACGCCGCCCATCGTGATTGGCTAATTAAGACATTCATAGACTCAAAGTCATCGTAAAATGTTTCATTTTCAGAATGGTGTACTTCGCCAATAAATTCACTTTTATGTCTTTCTACTAAGCGTAATTCTTTATCAGCAATAGCCACTGGACAAGTTAAGAATAAACCGTTAACTTGATTCTGATAATGATAAGCAATTGCTTGTGCCAAGTAGCCACCATATGAATGCCCGTATATGATAAATTCTTGTGTTCCAACTACATAATCAATAAAACTTAAAAGCTTTTTAAAAATAGCGTCAGTGGTCGCTTCAGGTGTGGGTAATGAGTTACCCATTCCTGGAAGGTCTAAATAAATACGTTTGAATTCAGCAAGGTGATTATCTTTTTCAAAAAAAATCTTAGTTGAGCTCTTATCTAAAAATAAACCATGTAAAAATATTATTGGCATACCGTTCCCAATAACTTGATATTCTATATTCTCAAATATTTTTGTTTCCATTGATTTCTTACCCGCTTTTCAATAAAATTATAATTAATAAATAGTTTATGGGTTAACCGATTAAACCGCAATCACTTTAAACGGAACTGAATTTAGTATAAGAATTCTTAACTTTTGAACGTTAAAAATAGTTCATATATAGAAAACCAAAATCGCATTCTTTAGAAACCACAACCCTCTATGAATTTTTAGATATTTTAATGTAGACATAGCGTAGTTACTTATGCTATTTTTAAATGCTCATAAAACGACTCACTTTTAAGTTTGCTAGCTTGATTAGCAGTTGTCTTATTTTGATGTGATGTTGGTTTTTCTGTTGCCTTTTCATCAAGTGCAACTAACGTATCAGCATACACCGTCCAATCAGTGGCATCATTACCAGCAAATGCAAACTTCAAACCTTGTGGTACTAACTTGTCCCCCGGCTTCAAACCAGCTTGCAAGCGTTCACTTTCTGCTGGGTCAATCAAAATACGGACAATGTTATCATCATTGCCAACATCGCCTGATTTGCTTTGTTGGATAAAGTTGAACTGATAATTTGAAATAATTGGTTCATCGTAATCATCACGGGCAACTTCGCCACGATTGTCAGTTTTATAATTAGGTGTAACCCTAAACAAAACTAAATCATGACTATCAAACGCATCAGCACTACGAGCACGTCCGTGAACTGTTTTGTCTTTACCTGATACGAATACGGCATCATAATCTTCTTCTGGTAAAGTGTCTGTTGCTGTATCAGACATAGGCAACAAAGTACCTGTCTTAGTTGCAACACGAGCGCCATTTCTTTGGTTACTGCGAGCAGTACCGGCAATAATTTTTGCATCGATCAATTTTAGCGGTGTACCAAAAGCTATACTAAAATCAAAGCCAGCCTGTGGTGTGACGTTTTCAGTATTCAATGTGTTATTCACATTCAACATCGCTACTGCCACATCAGCATTAGCACCAACTAAATTACGCCCAGCAAATGTGAGCTTTCCGATACTTTTTCCTTGTAGTGATAAACTACCAAACTTATTAACCATAATGTAAATTCTCTACTTTCTTCTTTATATAAAAAAAGTCTTCACAATACATGAAGACAATCGATAACTAATACTTTTTACTGCTTTTAATATTTTTTGGTATTTTTGAATTTTTTGAAGGCCACACTTGTAAAAAAGCAGTTAAAATAATCAAGAAAGCCCCAATAATTTCAATGAAACTAAGATGCAAATGAAGTAAGGCTACAGATAGAACTGTCGCTGTTAGTGGTTCAAATGCACTTAATACACCGGTAATAGCAGGTTCAATATATTTTAAACTAAGAATATAAAACAAATAAGCTAAAATTGTTCCAAATACAATTATAAATACTAATGATAAAGCAATTTTCCAATTAAATACCGTCAATTGATGGGTGCTGATTATTGGAACAAAAGGTATACTACCTAAAAGCATTGCCCAACCTACAACAACTAGAGCACTAAAATTGCTCAACAATTTTTTTGGAATTAAAGTGTATGAAGCTTGACTAAGTCCAGCCAATAAACCCCAAAAAACTGCCGTAGGAGCTAACGATAATGTATTTAAGTGCCCTTTTGTAACTAACAGAATCGTACCAATCATGGCAATAATAATTGAAATACAATCTATTCTACGGGGAAGTCTTAATTGCTTTAATGCAATAAAAATTATAATGAAAAGTGGACCAGTGAATTGTAAAATAGTAGCTGTTGCAGCATTTCCAAACCTAATTGCCATAAAATACGTGAATTGTGACGGCAGCATGCCCAAAAATGAAAAGGCTAACAACAGCGCAATACTACTTTTACTTTTCCAAATATTTAATATAGGCTCCTTTTTAACAAAAAAAACAAATGCCAAAAGTAGAAAACCTGATGTTAATAACCTAATTCCTACTAACCATTGTGGAGATAAATTATAATTGTGAAACAGAAACTGAGCTACTGTTCCCGCAGCTCCCCAAAAGAATGAACCGATAATAGCTAACCAAATACCTACTGACCTATTTTTCAACTTTATACTCCAAATTTATGATATTACCTGATATGTTACAGTAATTCCATTAGCATATCAACGTAATCATTACCAAAATATTGTATATTTATAATAAATCAGTAATTTTATCTTTCATTATGACTGCTTCAGCAACTTCTCTCTTTCCAATGTTACTGCAGTAGCTCTTCATTGAAACTCAAACTTTGCTCAAAAACCTATATCTAATGATTTACCGATACCTAATGTGCTTAATCTAAGCTTGACTAGCTAGTTTTAACAGCAAGTTAGTTCTTCAATGTAAAGTATACAGGTGATCATTGAATTTAGATTTTTAATCTTAAGGCACGTGTTATTAAACAAAACAATTAACTAAATCTCTGTGCGTGTTTAGTTTCTCACACTTTTGTTGTTTTCACGACTCAGAATCTTTGGTGTAACATACGTGCCACAGTATGCTCACATCGCATTGGTACTGAGATTTTTTCTAACGGAGTAACAAATTACTTTGATTGAAGTAACTGTCCTAGACGTTTCTCTCTACACTCTTTTAGAGGCTCCGAGTTAGCTAATTAAGAGCCAACCATGATTGCTATATTTAACAAATTACTTTACAATTATCTTATTGAAGATTAGTTAAGCAAATTTGATTTTTTTAATAAGGTCGTGGGGACATTATTTTATAGTAATCAATTTTTATATCTAGTTTTCAAAGTACATAATCGACTAGCCATTGGCTGGTCTTTTTTTGTGCTTTTTTGTATTTTTTAGGTTTTCTTAATGAAATAAGCCTTTTTGACAAAAATATAAGCACAAGGTATGTTACAGAAGTATTTCAACTCCTATATCAAACCTTATGCTTATTATTCTACAGACTCCGGTCAACCTAAACACCACATGTTTAATGTTATGGTAATCTACCGGTAACTTCTGTGTAAAATAAACGATGATTCTTTTTTAATTAAGACACAACTTCATCAAGAATAACATGATTGTGTTTAAAAGTAAACGGAGCGTCCACGCTTTTGAAATGTCTATACAAAGGCTTTTAGCAATCTAATTACTCACTATTATATCAAATGTTTCAGTCAATAAAACCGTTTTCAAATCATTTTATTTTAAGCACAATAAAAAAAGACACATCTAGTGCCTAAAGTTCATTATTTTTATTACCAATTTTAATGCCTTATTTTTCATCATTTTGGCGTTCTTCGAGCATTCGGTGTTTACGTTTTTCATAAGCTCTACGGTAACGTTGCATGGCTTTATATTCTTGTGCAAAGACTACCATTGGTCGTTTTCCATTCAGAGCTTGTCTAAGTGGCATGGCATTCATTTTTGAAGCCACTTCATCTAATTGTCGTTGCTTCACGTCTTTAAAAGAAGTGCCTTTAGGATACCAATCACGTAACTTACGATTTCGATTTTCATTGGAGCCACGTTGTTGTGGTGATGACGGTGTCGCATAATATAACTTGATTTTTAGT
>NZ_JACVUE010000008.1:0-90041 GCF_016624925.1 Leuconostoc sp. S50
ACGCAGAGGTCCCAGGTTCGAGTCCTGGATGGCCCACTAATAAGATGATGGAGAAAGTAAGTGTGATGGTAGCATAGCGCTTGCTTTTTCCTTGTGTTTTAATTTGTAATAGGATAGAATGTTCTTAGTGATTATTATAAGTAGCGCATCAAAGAAAGTTATTGGTTGATGAGAAATAACAGCGTGAAACTCCATTAATCTTAGCTTGGCAGGTAATGCTGCCCGGTACCCTCGTTAAAGGTAATGAAGTGCTATAATTTAGGTTATAGAAATTGGGTGGTACCACGGAATCGCGTTTTTCGTCCCTTGTTTAACAACAAGACGAGAACGCTTTTTATTTGGAAGAATGAGGAAATATTATGTTAGATATGCGTTATTTGAGAAAAAATAGTGAAGAAGCAAAGCAGAGATTGCTTGATAGAGGTGTTGAAGCAAAAACACTTGATCAATTGTTGATGTTGGATCAAGAACGACGTGATACAATTCAGCGTGTTGAAAATTTGAAGGCGCAACGAAATGAAGTTTCTGACAAAATTGCCTATGCAAAACGTCAAAAAGAAGATGCTAGTGACGCGATTGCTCAAATGCAACAAGTTGGTAGTGATATAAAGGCGTTAGACGCCAAACAAGCAGAATTAGATGAGCAAGTAAATGAGATTGCTGCTCACTTGCCTAATTTGGCGGCTAGTGAAGTGCCTGTTGGTCCAGATGAGTCTGCCAACGTTGAACAACGTAAGTGGGCGCCAGCACATTATGATAATCGTCCTGAAGCATTGGTGAAAACAGATTGGGTGAAAGCTCACTACGATATCGGAGAAGCGCTTGGCATTCTTGATTTTGAACGTGGCGCAAAGGTTTCAGGTGCACGTTTCTTGTACTATGTTGGTGATGGCGCTCGTTTAGAACGTGCTGTCTATAATTTTATGCTAGACGAACATCGTAAGGAAGGCTACACTGAAATGATTACGCCAATTGTGGTCAATGATTCAGCGATGTTTGGAACCGGTCAGTATCCAAAGTTTCAAGATGATGCTTACCGGGTAGCTGGCCTAGATCAAACATATATTCCAACGGCAGAAGTACCTTTAACAAATTATTATTCCGGCGAAACGTTGCCAGCAGAAGATTTGCCAATTAAATTTACGGCGTTGTCACCTTCATTCAGAAAAGAAGCTGGGTCTGCTGGAAAGGATACGCGTGGATTAATTCGTTTACACCAATTCAACAAGGTTGAGATGGTCAAGTTTACTAAGCCTGAACAGTCATATGACGAGTTGGAAGCAATGACAGCTAATGCGGAAAATATTTTGCAAAAATTAGCGTTACCTTACCACGTTATTCTACTTTCAACTGGCGACATGGGCTTTTCTGCCGCTAAAACCTATGATGTTGAAGTGTGGATGCCACAGCAAAATGTGTACCGTGAAATTTCTTCAGTTTCAAACACAGAAGATTTTCAAGCACGCCGTATGCATATCACATACCGTGATGAAAATAACAAGTTACAGCTAGTTCATACTTTGAATGGTTCAGGCCTTGCAGTTGGTAGAACAGTAGCAGCCATTTTAGAAAACTACCAGAATCAAGACGGATCTGTCACGATTCCAGATGTTTTGCGTCCTTACATGGGTGGCCAAGAAAAACTCGAAGCAAAATCTCATTATTAAGCATAAAAGAGTCTATTTTTTGGGCTCTTTTTTTGTTATAATGGAACGTAGACTATTGTGCGCTAGACCACACAAATTTAGGTTTTAGAGGAGAAACGTGTCAATTTCTTGAAGACACGCTAAATAACATGAATAATCCAATACGTAAATTAGTTGATAATTCAAAAAAACAACTCAAAAAATTAAACAATATTGCTGATCAGGTTGAAAGTTATGCTGATCAAATGTCAAAAATGTCTGATGAGGCCTTACAAGCTAAGACAGGTGAATTTAAGGAAACCATCAACAAAGCTACAGATGGTATCAAGAATAAGGAAAAACAAAACAAAGCCTTAGCAAAGGTTCTTGACGAAATTTTACCTGAAGCATTTGCTGTTGCTAGAGAAGGGGCCAAACGTGTTTTGGGTCTTTATCCTTTCCGAGTACAAATTATGGGATCGGCTGTATTACATGATGGTAACTTGGCCGAAATGCGCACTGGTGAAGGTAAAACCTTGACAGCAACAATGGCTGTTTATTTGAATGCGTTACCAGGGCGTGGGGTTCACGTTGTCACTGTTAACGATTATTTGTCAGCACGTGATGCGGAGCAGATGGGGCAACTCTATAATTGGCTTGGTCTTTCAGTTGGTGTCAACGTTGGTGACGCGCCTGCTGAAGAAAAACGTGCCGCCTATGATGCCGATATTACCTATTCAACGAACTTTAACATTGGATTTGATTATTTGCGTGATAACATGGTTCGTCGAGCGGAAGAGCGCGTGATGCAACGTGGTTTGAACTTTGCTTTGATTGATGAAGCTGATTCAATTTTGATCGATACGGCGCGAACACCTTTGATTATTTCTGGCCCAGGATCAGGTATTTCACAAATGTATGCTCGAGCAGATCGTTTTGTGAAAACTTTGCAACGTGATGAAGACTACAAGGTAGATGAAGAAGCTAAAGCAACAATGTTGACCAATGAAGGTATCCACAAGGGTGAAGTTTTCTTCAACTTGGATAATTTGTATGATGCAAATGATACTGCTTTGACTCATCATATTGATCAAGCTTTGCGAGCTAATTTCAACTACATCAACGACAAAGACTATGTTGTGCAGGATGGTGAAGTGAAGCTGATTGACCAATCAACTGGTCGTATCTCTGAGGGAACACGATTGTCAGATGGTTTGCATCAAGCAATCGAAGCCAAAGAAGGCGTTGAAATTCAAGAAGAAAACAAATCAATGGCACAAATTACGTATCAGAATTTATTCCGTATGTATAAAAAATTGTCAGGTATGACAGGAACGGCTAAGACTGAAGAAGAAGAGTTACGTGAAATTTACAACATGGAAGTGATTACGATTCCGACTAATCGCCCAATCCAACGTGTGGATTACCCGGATCTGCTTTATCCATCAGTTCGTGCCAAGTATAATGCTGTTGTAAAGCTTATTGTTGAACTTCATGAAAAGGGTCAACCCATCTTAATTGGTACAGGTTCAGTTGAAGCATCAGAATTGCTGTCTAAAATTTTGATGGCGCAAAATGTGCCACATAATGTTTTGAACGCTAAAAACAATGCCAAAGAAGCCGAAATAATTGCTAATGCTGGTCAGCGTGGTGCTGTAACTGTGGCGACTAACATGGCTGGTCGTGGTACTGACATCAAATTGGGCCCTGGGGTCGAAGAACTAGGTGGTTTAGCAGTTATTGCAACTGAACGTCATGAGTCACGTCGAATTGATAACCAGTTACGTGGGCGTGCTGGTCGACAAGGAGACCGCGGTTTCTCACAGTTTTTCTTATCATTGGAAGATGACTTGATGGTTCGATTCGGTGCTGATCGTGTGCGTTTGCTTATGCAACGACTTAATTTGGATGAAGAAGACACAGTGATCAAAAATCGTATGATTACACGATCAGTTGAATCAGCTCAAAAGCGTGTTGAAGGAAACAACTATGACACACGTAAAAACGTATTACAATATGATGATGTTGTGCGTGAGCAACGTGAATTAGTCTATCACGAACGAGACATCGTGATTGATGAAACCAAGTCGCTTGAATGGGTTTTGATGCCCATGGTCGAACGAACGATTAATCGAGTTGTTGATGCACAAACAAAATCTAAAGATGACAAGACTTGGGAGTTGGCTCAAATCGTTGCTTTTGTTGGTAATGCTTTAGGACATGAAGATGCATTCACGGTTGAAGAGTTGAAAGGCTTGTCTCGTGACGATATCAAAGCGAAATTATTGCGACTAGCCAAAGATAATTATAAAGAAAAGCAAGCCCAACTTTATGATCCCGCCCAAATGTTAGAATTTGAAAAAGTAGTTATTTTGAGAGCGGTCGATCAACATTGGACTGATCATATCGATTCATTGGACCGCCTGCGTCAGGGTGTTGGTTTACGAGGCTACGGTCAATTAAATCCTTTGATTGAGTACCAAAATGAAGCTTACGCTAATTTCAATAAAATGATCGCTGACGTCGAATATGATGCCACGCGTACCTTCATGAAAGCTGAAATTCGCCAGAATTTACGTGCTTAATAGACAAATAAAAGCGAACTTTGTTCGTTTTTATTTTGAAAGGAAATACTATGGAAATTATTGATGCCAAACATGCGATTGCTGATATGCAAGAAAATATCACGCGCTTCCGTAATAGTCTTGACTTGGAGGCATTAACGGAAGAAATTGCAGACTACGAAAATCGTATGACTGAGCCTGGCTTTTGGGATGACAATGATAAAGCGCAAAAAGTCATTGAAGAAAACAATGTTTTGAAAAATCGGCGTGATTCCTTCTTGAATTTGACTAGTCAAGTTGAAGATTTGGAAGTTTTGACAGAAATGTTGGCTGAAGATCCTGAAGATACAGATTTAGAAAATGAACTTTCTGAAGGTATTGAAAAGGCACAGCAAGATATTGATGCTTACAACTTGGAACAATTATTGACAGAACCTTATGATGCTAATAATGCCGTTTTGGAAATTCATCCAGGATCTGGCGGAACAGAATCAACTGACTGGGGTGCTAATTTGTATCGTATGTATACTCGCTGGGCGCAACAACATAATTTTCAAGTGGAAACGCTTGATTACCATGCGGGTGACGAAGCTGGTATTGATAGCGCTACGATAAAAGTGACAGGACACAATGCATACGGTTTTTTACGCAGTGAAAAAGGTGTCCATCGTTTTGTTAGAATTTCACCTTTTGATAGCGCAGGGCGGCGTCATACGAGCTTCGTATCGGTTGATGTCATGCCAGAATTGGACGACTCAATTGAAGTGGAAGTGCGTGATGACGATGTCAAAATGGATGTGTTCCGTTCGGGTGGTGCTGGTGGCCAAAACGTCAACAAGGTTTCAACGGGTGTGCGATTGACACACGAACCAACGGGTATTGTTGTCTCATCAACAGTTGAACGGACACAATATGGTAACCGCGATTATGCCATGCGATTATTAAAAAGTAAACTTTATCAGTTAGAGCTTGAGAAAAAAGAAGCCGAGCGAGCAGCGCTTACTGGCGAAAAAATGGAAAATGGCTGGGGATCACAAATACGTTCTTACGTTTTGCACCCCTATCAAATGGTTAAAGATCATCGGACTAACTATGAAACTAATCAACCGCAAGCGGTTCTAGATGGTGATTTGGATCCTTTCATCAACGCCTATTTGCAGTGGCAATTATCGCTAAAAAACCCAAATTAATGAAGTCGAAACAGTCGTTTCGGCTTTTTGAATTTTGAATTGTAATTAAATGCCACTGATACAAACAAATGATTTCCTAATAACATCTAATTGGGTTATAATATAAGTCAATATTATACAAACACAGCCGAATTTTAAGGAGGCATACATGGATAATAACTATACACCGAGTGCTCAAAACGTCCTGGCTTTGGCACAAGAACAGGCAAAATATTTTAAGCATCAAGCAGTTGGCACAGAACATCTGTTGCTAGCTTTAGCCATCGAACAAGAGGGCATTGCCAGCAAAATTTTGACACAGTTTAATGTCACAGATGATGATATCCGTGAAGAAATTGAACACTTTACTGGTTATGGCATGTCAAGTCGTTATGAAAAAGGTGTTTATTTACCATATTCACCCAAAGCAGCAGATATTTTACGTCAAGCTGGTGAAGAGTCTCGGGCTTTAGCACAACCTAAAGTAGGAACTGAACATATCTTATTAGCGTTGTTGCAAGATGAAAGTATTTTATCGTCACGTATTTTGTTAGCATTAGATGCTAATTTGCAAGATTTGCGTCGCGGGATCTTGCGAAAATTGGGTGTCACAGATATTCGCAAACAAATGAAACAACGTGAGAAGCAGCAAGCAGCAGCTGGGACACCAACGTTAGATGGTTTGGCGCGTGATTTGACACAAATGGCGCGTGATGAAAAAATGGATCCAGTTATTGGGCGATCTAAAGAAGTTCGCCGCGTTGTCCAAATTTTATCTCGACGTACAAAGAATAACCCTGTTTTGATTGGTGAACCAGGTGTTGGAAAGACAGCAATTGCAGAAGGATTGGCTCAGAAAATTGTCACGGGTGAAGTACCAGAAAATTTGTCACATAAGCGTTTAATGGCACTTGACATGGGATCATTAGTAGCTGGTACCAAATATCGTGGTGAGTTTGAAGATCGTTTGAAAAAAATAATCGAAGAAATCTATCAAGATGGCGAAGTTATCTTATTTATTGATGAATTGCATACTTTAATTGGTGCTGGTGGTGCTGAAGGTGCTATTGATGCGTCAAATATTTTGAAACCAGCTTTAGCGCGTGGTGAATTACAGACATTGGGCGCAACTACCTTTGATGAGTATCAAAAGTACATCGAATCTGACGCGGCATTAGAACGGCGTTTTGCTTCAGTGACGGTTGACGAACCAACGCAAGAAGATGCAATTGCTATATTGAATGGGATCCGACCTAAATTTGAAGAGCATCACCAAGTGCAAATTGATGATGACGCGATAAATGCCGCTGTTAAGCTATCATCGCGGTACATTAGTGATCGCTTTTTGCCTGATAAAGCAATTGATTTAATTGATGAAGCGGGCGCAAAAGTTCGCATTGAGGCAACAGAAAATAATGGTGTTAATGACAAAGTAGTCACTCGTCTTAAACAAGTTCAGGCTGACAAAGATGCTGCTATTGAAGCTTTAAACTTTGAAGAAGCAGCGCAACTGCGTACCGAAGAAATGAAGCTCAAGAAAAAATTAGCTAAGAAAGAGGCAAAAATACATGCAGCAGTGGCTAGTGGTGAGCGCTCACAATATGATTTGCATGTGACGACGCAAGACATCGCGGAAGTTATTTCTCAACAAACAGGTGTGCCGTTAACACAGTTAGAAAAAAATGATCAGCAGCGGCTGGTCAATTTAGAAAAAGTTCTAGGACGGCGAGTTGTTGGTCAACAGGCTGCAGTGTCAGCAGTTGCACGCGCTATTCGCCGTGCACGTTCTGGATTGAAAGATCCGACACGCCCCATTGGAACCTTTATGTTCTTAGGTCCAACTGGTGTTGGAAAAACGGAGTTGGCTAAAGCGCTGGCCGAAGCTATTTTTGGTAGCGAAGATAATCTCATTCGTATCGAT
The DNA here is from genome assembly GCF_016624925.1 of Leuconostoc sp. S50. Classification (NCBI taxonomy): domain Bacteria; kingdom Bacillati; phylum Bacillota; class Bacilli; order Lactobacillales; family Lactobacillaceae; genus Leuconostoc; species Leuconostoc sp. S50. Next base: position 7,280 of record NZ_JACVUE010000008.1, read on the forward strand.
ATGTCAGAATATCAAGAACGCTGGTCAGCTAGCCGATTAATCGGCTCTGCACCTGGGTATGTTGGTTATGATGAAGGTGGACAATTGACTGAAAAAGTACGCAATCATCCTTATTCAGTCGTTTTACTTGATGAGGCTGAAAAAGCCCATCAAGACATATTTAATTTGATGTTGCAAGTCTTTGATGACGGTTATTTGACTGATTCTAAAGGTCGAAAAGTTGATTTTCGTAATACAATCATTATTATGACTTCTAATTTAGGTGCCACACGTCTTCGTGATGAAAAATCAGTTGGTTTTGGTGCTGTTGATTTGAAAAATAATCATGAAGCTGTTGCAGCTAAAATTAGAGAAACACTGAAAGAGACTTTCAGGCCAGAATTTATCAACCGCTTAGATGAAGCAATTGTCTTCGAGAGCTTGACTAAACAAGAATTACATGAAATTGTAAAATTGATGAGTCGTTCAGTGCTACAACGTGTTGCTGAACAAGGGATTACAATTAAAATGACACCCGCCGCCATTGACGTTGTTGCCAGTGCTGGTTTTGATCCTGAATATGGTGCCCGTCCAATTCGCCGTGCACTTCAGACAAGTGTTGAAGATGCACTTAGTGAAGAATTATTACGAGGTAATATTACCACTGAAGATGCCGTTACAATCGGCGCAAAGAATGGCAGTATTAAAATTACAACGAAACCACTTAAAACGACATCGCCAGCAACTTAATAGTTTAAACACTTGAAGATAATTCAAGTGTTTTTTTATATCAAGACACCAATTATTAGCCAACCAACGGTTAGGAAAGGCACAAATGGTAAACGTTTTTGTGATGACAATGCTAAAAAAAGTGTGGCTAAACAACAGCCCAATAACAAGCCTAGTACAAAAACCAAGGTTGTGGTTGAAAAAATGAGTGTCAATAAAACTGGAATATCACCGGATCCTAAAGCGTGTCGTATATAAACCAAATAATAGGATATCAAGCTAATTAATAAAGCTAGAAAAATGTGTGATTGATCATGGTGTTGGTGGATTGCGTACAATAACAGCGGAATAATCAAGTAGCTATGGATGGCCTGCGACGCGCAGTCTTCAAGTGATAAAAACAGTAGCACTACTGCGATTAGCCATTGAAGGGTCGAGGAATACCAAAGAATGGTGCCAAACAGTGTGCACGTCAATTCTAAGGCAGGATAGCGCCAACCAAAATGTTTGTGACAATAGCGACATTTTGCAAACGTGAAAATTGCCGAAAAAAACGGTACGAGATCGTACCACTTTAATAAATGATGACACATCAGGCAAAACGATCTGGGCTGTAGTAAAGAAATATTATGTTGGATGCGATCATTGGCACACATAACTGACGAAACAATGATGCTATTAAAAATCAATATCAATATATTTTCCATGTGGAATAGTACGAAAAAACAAATAGTTATTCACAAAATGTAAATACCCACTTGACTTTATCGCTCAATCTGGTATTATATTGAACGTGCTTTTAAGTAATCTGTTCTGTGACATCGTCACACTGTGCTGAACGGCGCTGTAAAGGTAACTGTCAGCAGATTTCCGGTGAGCATTTTTGTTTGAAAACAGAAATGAAACACCTGGAACTGTGAAATAATGAAAAATTTAAGGAGACTGTAGCATGCCTACAATTAACCAATTGGTTCGTAAGCCACGTAAGTCAAAGGTTTCTAAGTCAAAATCACCTGCTTTGAACTTTGGCTACAATTCAATGAAGAAAAAAGCAACTAACAATGCTGCCCCACAAAAGCGTGGTGTCGCAACACGTGTTGGTACAATGACACCAAAGAAGCCTAACTCAGCTTTGCGTAAGTACGCCCGTGTGCGTCTTTCAAACTTGTATGAAGTAACAGCATATATTCCAGGTATTGGTCATAACTTGCAAGAACACTCAGTTGTTTTGATTCGTGGTGGTCGTGTTAAGGATTTGCCTGGTGTACGTTACCACATTATCCGTGGTGCTTTGGATACTGCGGGTGTTGATGGTCGTATGACATCACGTTCAAAGTATGGTACAAAGGCACCAAAGAAGTAAGAAGGAGACTGACTAATGCCACGTAAAGGTTATACTAAGCGTCAGGAAGTTTTGCCTGACCCAATTTACAATTCAAAACTCGTTTCACGTTTGATCAACAAGTTGATGCTTGATGGTAAGCGTGGTACAGCTTCAACAATCTTGTATGATGCTTTTGATCGTATCAAGGAAGCAACTGGCAATGAACCATTGGAAGTTTTCGAACAAGCTATGGAAAACATTATGCCAGTATTGGAAGTTAAAGCTCGCCGTGTTGGTGGTTCTAACTACCAGGTGCCAATCGAAGTTCGTCCAGATCGTCGTACGACTTTGGGACTTCGTTGGTTGGTTAACTACTCACGTCTGCGTAACGAGCACACAATGGATGAGCGTTTAGCCAAAGAAATTATGGATGCTGCCAATGACACTGGTGCATCTGTCAAGAAGCGCGAAGATACGCACAAGATGGCTGAAGCCAACCGTGCGTTTGCACACTATCGTTGGTAATCTGTTGATGACAAGAATTTAATTATTCTTGCGCGTCAAATAGTGTACAATTGTCATAGATGGTGTTTGTCAAAACAAGCACCATCAAAAAGCGAACACAATTATGTGTCGCTTTTTGTTGCATATATAACTAAACCAGGAGATAACTCACAATGGCAAAACGTGAATACCCACTAGAGCGTACACGTAACATCGGAATCATGGCCCACATTGATGCGGGTAAGACAACGACTACTGAACGTATCTTGTACTATACAGGTAAAATTCACAAAATTGGTGAAACACATGATGGTGCTTCACAAATGGATTTCATGGAACAAGAAAAGGAACGTGGTATCACAATCCAATCAGCTGCTACAACAGCTGTTTGGCACGGTTTCTTTGATCAATTTGAAAAAACACCTTATCGTGTTAACATCATTGATACACCTGGACACGTGGACTTCACAATCGAAGTTGAACGTGCTTTGCGTGTTCTTGATGGTGCCGTAGCCGTACTTGATGGTGCAGCTGGGGTTGAACCACAAACAGAAACAGTTTGGCGTCAGGCAACAACCTATGATGTGCCACGTATCGTCTTTGTTAACAAAATGGACAAAATGGGCGCTGATTTCCAAATGTCAGTTGACTCAATGCACGAACGTTTGCAAGTTAATGCTGAAGCAATCCAATGGCCAATCGGTGCTGAGGATGACTTCGAAGCCGTTATTGACTTGATTACACAAGAAGCTTATTACCCAGTTGATGAACTTGGTGAAAAGTGGGAACCACGTGATATTCCAGCTGATTTGAAAGACTTGGCGGAAGAAAAGCGCAATACATTGATTGAAGCTGTTGCTGATGTCGATGATGATTTGATGGAAAAGTATCTTGAAGGTGAAGATATTTCTATTGAAGAATTAAAGGCAGCCATTCGTCGTGCTACATTAGCACTTCAATTCTACCCAATTCTTGCGGGTTCAGCTTATAAAGATAAGGGTGTTCAGATGATGCTGGATGCCGTTGTTGACTACTTGCCAGGACCTTTGGATGTTAAGCCATATATTGCTAAAGATCCAAAGACAGATGAAGAAGTTGATTTGATCGCTGATGATTCAAAGCCTTTCGCTGCTTTGGCATTCAAGATCATGACAGATCCATTCGTTGGTCGTTTGACATTTATGCGTGTCTATACTGGTACATTGCAATCAGGTTCATACGTACAAAATACCTCTTCTGATACACGTGAACGTGTTGGTCGTTTGCTACAAATGCACGCTACTTCACGTACTGAAATTGAAGAAGTATTCTCTGGTGATATCGCTGCGGCTATTGGTTTGAAGAACACGACAACTGGTGATTCTTTGACAGCTGTTGATCATCAATTGATTCTGGAATCAATGGAGTTCCCAGAACCAGTTATCGAATTGGCTATCGAACCAAAGACAAAGGCTGATCAAGACAAATTGTCAAATGCCATTCAAAAATTGGCTGAAGAAGATCCTTCATTCCGTGCCACAACTAACCCTGAAACTGGTCAAACATTGATTGCTGGTATGGGTGAATTGCAATTGGATATCATGGTTGATCGTATGCGTCGTGAATTCAATGTTGAAGCCACTGTTGGTGCGCCACAAGTTGCTTATCGTGAGGCCTTTACTAAGACAGTACAAGCACGTGGTTACTTCAAGCGTCAATCTGGTGGTAAAGGTCAGTATGGTGATGTTTGGATTGAATTCTCACCAAACGAAGAAGGTGCTGGATTTGAATTCGAAGATGCCATCGTTGGTGGTGTTGTGCCTCGTGAATATATTCCATCAGTTGAAGCTGGTTTGAAGGACGCATTGAATGCTGGTCCTTTGGCTGGATTCCCATTAGTTGATTTGAAAGCTAAGTTGTATGATGGTTCATACCACGATGTCGATTCAAGTGAAGCTGCCTTTAAGATTGCTGCTTCATTGGCTTTGCGCGAAGCTGCTAAGACAGCCGGCGCGGTTATTTTGGAACCAATTATGGCCGTTGATATTGTTGCACCTGAAGACAACCTGGGTGATGTTATGGGACACGTCTCAGCACGCCGTGGTATGATTGAAGGTCAAGAGTCACGTGGTCCAGTTTTGGCAGTTAAGGCTAAGGTGCCTTTGTCAGAAATGTTTGGTTATGCAACTACTTTGCGTTCAGCAACGCAGGGTCGCGGTACATTCCAAATGGTTTTCGATCACTACGAAGCTGTTCCTAAGAACATTCAAGAAGAAATTATCAAGACCCACGGTCAAGAAAATTAATCTTTGACTGACTGATGGTTCAGTATAAACGGCGTCACTCAACAGAGTGGCGCTGTTTTGTTATTATTAGGGGAATTGACATGAAAAATCACAGTAAGTTTTTAATTCCAGGTATTATTGTTGTCGGGATGATTTTGAGATTACCATTCACGGCTATGCCGCCAATTTTGAGTAGTATTTCCAAATCAGAGGGTGTGCCTGTTGGACAATTGGGCATGCTAACAACTATTCCGCTGATAGCGTTTGCCTTGTTTTCTTCAACAGCGCCTAAAGTGGCTCAAAAGATTGGGCTAGAAAGGGCATTTGCATTGATGTTGATGCTGTTAATTGTTGGGTCTGGCATTAGAGTTATTAATACAACTTTCCTCTACATTGGGACAATGCTGATTGGTATTGGTGTTGCCCACATGAATGTGTTACTGCCTAGTGTTATTCGAACGTATTTTCCGATGAAAGTCGGTCCAATGACGTCTGTCTTTACATTTAGCATGATGTTAGCAACGGCAGTTGGTGCTAGTTTGGCAGCGCCAATAACGGCATTAACTAGTTGGCAGGTTTTTGTGGGATTGTTGACAATCTTGCTCGTTGGTGCTTTGCTGGTTTGGTTACCTAATGAACGGTTTGCGGCAAATAGACAAGTCACTCAAATGGCGAGTGATCACAAGAAAACAGTCCGATTCAACGTTTGGAAAAACCGCAATGCTTGGTTATTGTTGTTTTTTGGTGGTATGCAATCTGCAATGTTCTATGTTTTGATGGCGTGGGGGCCAACTATGGCGATTCAGACTGGATTAACGCCGGCAACTGCTGGTTTATTTTCTGGTCTTAACTCATTAATTGGTCTACCATTTGCACTAACAGTACCGTCAATTGTTGTTCGATTGAACAAACGCCAAAGGCAGTGGCTAGTTGCTGGCTTTTCAGTTTTAGGTACAATTGGCTACCTCCTGTTGCTGAATCCACAAGGTACTTTTCCCTACTGGTTACTGGTCAATTTATTTATTGGTGTCGGTACTTCGGTGTTGTTTCCATATTTGATGACCACATTCACGCTTAAAACCAGCACACCGGGACAAACGGCACAACTGTCCGGTATGTCGCAAAGCGGTGGCTATTTGATTGCGGCAGTTGGTCCAGCTATGTTTGGTTATGCATATGGTTGGTGGCATTCTTGGACACCGCAAATTATCGTTATTGTTATTTTGTTCATCTTAATGACACTAGCTATTGTTGTTGTTGAAAATCGTGAAAAGATCATTGACGCATAGCCACTGAAGCTAAATGGTCAAATATGATTTTCTTTTTATGTCTTCAAAATTAGTGTAAAATTGAAATTATCGAAAAGAGTTGAGGTTGAGAATTTGGCAGAGCAAACACCAATTATTGAATTTAAGTCTGTAAGCTTAGCTTATGGTGACACAGAGATTTTGAAGGGCATCGACTTGTCTTTAGAACAAGGTAAATTTTATACCTTGTTGGGACCCTCAGGATCTGGTAAAACAACAATTTTAAACTTGATTTCTGGTCAATTGGCGGCAACTTCAGGTGATATTTTATTTGAAAACAAGCGTATCAATGATGTGCCAGTGGAAAAACGAACTGTTAATACTGTTTTCCAAGATTATGCATTATTTCCGAATATGAATGTTTTTGAAAATGTGGCTTTTGGTCCGTCCATAAAAAAAATGTCAAAGAACGATATTGAACGGCAGGTTCATGACATGTTGAAGTTAGTTAAACTTGACCAATATGCTGATCGTGATATTAGTGAGCTGTCAGGTGGGCAACGGCAGCGTGTGGCGATTGCGCGCGCTTTGGCTAATGATCCAAAAGTTTTGTTACTCGATGAACCATTGTCTGCATTGGATTACAAGTTGCGCAAAGACATGCAGTATGAGCTACGTGAAATTCAGCAAAGACTGGGTATTACATTTGTTTTTGTGACGCATGATCAAGAAGAAGCACTGGCTATGTCTGATTGGATTTTTGTGATGAATGACGGGGTCATACAGCAAAATGGGACACCAGAGGATATATATGATGAACCAATTAACCATTTTGTTGCGGATTTTATTGGTGAGAGTAACATTGTAGATGGCATCATGAAAGCCGATTATGTTGTTCATTTTGTGGGCAAAGATTTTGAAAATGTTGATGCTGGAATGCGACCTAATGAACGAGTTGAAGTTGTCTTGCGCCCTGAAGACTTAGATTTAACCACAATTGAAAACGGTAAGTTAATTGTGACAATTGATGATCAATCATTTCGTGGTGATTATTATGAAATTACAGCAATTGATGATGACGGTAACGAGTGGCAAGTGCAAGCAACGAACTCGGCCCAAGTGGGAGAACGAGTTGGTTTGACATTTGATCCGGAAGACATTCACATCATGCGATTTAATGAGTCTGAAGACGATTTTGACGCGCGTTTGGAAAGTTACGAGGATGATGATGAAGAGTAAACAACAGCGTCAGTTATTTTATCTTGTGCCTTATGGCGCGTGGTTATTGTTATTTGTTATTGCCCCACTTGTTTTATTGTTATTTCAATCGCTAACTAACGCCAATGGTGGGTTAACGTTACATAACTATGCTGTTTATTTTGGTAGTGGTACATACCTCCGCATGACGTTTAACTCAGTTTGGTTTGCTTTCCTGATTACACTAATTACATTGGTGATTAGCTACCCGATGGCTTACCTACTCAATCAACTCAAGCAAAAACAATTTTGGTTGTTATTAGTGATCCTGCCAACGTGGATTAATTTGTTGTTAAAGACTTATGCGTTTATTGGCCTATTGTCAAAAACCGGTACGGTTAATAATTTTATGAGCTTTTTTGGCATTGCACCACAGCAACTGTTGTTCTCTGATTGGAGTTTTTTGTTAGTTGCTGCCTACATTGAAATTCCGTTTATGATTTTGCCGATTTTTAATTCGTTGGCAGAAATTGATCCAAAACTGGAGCAAGCTAGTCGTGATTTGGGTGCCAATAAATGGCAAACGTTACGACGAGTCATTTTGCCACTATCAATGCCGGGGGTGAAGGCGGGCATTCAAGCTGTTTTCATTCCAAGTTTGTCATTATTTATGATTACACGTTTGATAGGCGGTAATCGTGTGATTACGTTAGGTACAGCAATTGAGGAACATTTTTTAGTAACCCAAAACTGGCAACTAGGATCGACGATTGGTGTGATTTTAATTGTAGCGATGGTTGTGACGATGATTTTGACGCGTGATCGTGTCAAAAAGAACACGAGAAAGTGAGTAATATAAATGAAAAAAGCTTTTAAATGGTCAAATTTATATTTGTGGTTTGTTTTCATTTTGCTGTACTTACCTATTTTTTTCTTGATTATTTATTCATTTAATGCAGGTGACGTGATGCAAGGATGGGGTGGCTTTTCGTTGAAGCATTACGCTGAGCTGTTCGCAGATACGCGCATTATTGAGATTGTGGTTAATACTTTTTTAATTGCATTATTGTCCTCGCTTTTGGCTAGCATTTTGGGAACGGCTGGTGCGCTGTATATTTATGATCAGCGCAATCAGTTGATTAAAAATATTTTCTTATCGCTAAACAATATTTTGTTGGTATCACCCGATGTTATTATTGGCGCTTCGTTTTTGATATTGTTTACAGTTGTCGGTTTTTCATTAGGATTTGCGTCAGTGCTCTTGTCACATATTGCGTTTAGTATTCCGATTGTTGTGTTGATGGTTTTGCCGAGACTTCAAGAAATGAATCAATCATTAGTTGCTGCTGCTAAAGATTTAGGCGCTAATAACTGGCAAATGTTGTCGCGCGTGATTTTACCCGTTATATCGCCAGGTATTTTGGCTGGATTTTTTATGGCATTTACGTATTCTTTGGATGATTTTGCGGTCACATTTTTCGTAACTGGTAATGGATTTTCGACGTTATCTGTTGAAATATACTCGCGTGCCCGTCAAGGGGTGAGTTTGGAAATTAATGCGTTATCGGCAATGATGTTTGTTGTATCTCTCGTGCTGGTTTTACTATATTACGTTATTTCAACACGCTCATCTAAAAATAAAAAGCGCGGTACGCGACTGGTAACACCGGCTACGGAGGGTTTATAACATGAAAAAGTTATTAACTAGCGTTGTTGCTATTCTAGCCGTTGTCGCTGTTTTGTTTGGTGCCCAGCGCTATTTGGCTGCCAAAACCGGCAGTGGTGAAGGCGGGTCTAAAGTTTTGAATTTGTATAACTGGGGAGACTATATTGATCCAGCCTTACTTAAAAAGTTTACTAAAGAGACCGGTTACAAAGTCAGTTACGAAACTTTTGATTCCAATGAAGCCATGTTTACGAAGGTTAAGCAAGGCGGGACATCCTATGATTTAGCTGTGCCGTCGGAATATATGATTGAAAAAATGAAGGCTGCAAATTTATTGTTGCCACTAGATCATCAGAAGTTGACTGGGTTAAAAAATTACGACAGTCGCTTCCTTAACCAATCTTTTGATAGACACAACAAATACTCTGTCCCATACTTTTGGGGAACTTTAGGTATTATCTACAATGATAAATACGTAAAGGCCAGTGATGTCCAACATTGGGATGATTTATGGTCGTCAAAGTTTAAAAATCAAGTTATGTTAATTGACTCGGCACGTGATGTATTAGGTTTTACATTGATTACACAAGGAAAGTCTGTTAATGATAAGTCAACAGCTGATTTGGCGGCAGCTCAAGGCAAACTAACAACTTTGATGCCAAATGTTAAAGCCATTATTGCTGACGAAATCAAAATGTATATGGCACAAGACGAAGCGTCAATTGCCGTAACATACTCTGGAGAGGCGTCCGAAGCAATGGCAAACAATAAACACTTGCATTATGTCGTGCCGAGTGAGGGCTCAAATCTTTGGTTTGATAATATTGTTATGCCCAAAACAGCTAAACATAAAGCGGCTGCCTACGCTTTCTTAAATTTCATTAGTGAGCCAAAAAATGCAGCCCAAAATGCCGAATATATAGGTTATGCAACGCCAAATAAAAAGGCATTAGCATTATTACCTAAGAGTATTCGTGAGGACAAACAGTTTTATCCAGATGCCAAAACTGTGAGTCACTTGCAAGTATATTCAGACTTAGGACAAAAATGGACAGAAAAATATAATGATGCCTTTTTGGAATTTAAAATGACACAGAGATGATCAAAAAACATGCTGAAAATATCGCACAAAACCCTTGCAATGCAGGGGTTTTTCTGTTATTATATTTAAGTACGCTTTTGGAACAGTAGTCATATAAACCTACCGAAAGCCTGGTGTATCAATGTTTAGCGATGATGATTAAGGTTGCGACACGCGCGGCCGCGTTGCCATGGGCGCGCAAAACACAAGCAGTGTTGTCGGTTTTTAATCGAAGTTAGCTGATTTACAAAATCAACGAGGAGGCACGAAATAATGGCACAAAAGAAGATCCGTATCCGTTTGAAGGCATACGAACACCGCATCTTAGACCAATCAGCAGAAAAAATTGTTGAGACGGCTAAGCGTACGGGCGCAGAAATTGCTGGTCCTATCCCATTGCCAACTGAACGTACATTGTATACAATTCTACGTTCACCACATAAACATAAGGATAGCCGTGAACAATTTGAAATGCGCACGCACAAGCGTTTGATCGACATTGTGAACCCTACTGACAAGACAGTTGACGCATTGCGTAAGCTTGAATTGCCATCAGGTGTTGCAATCGAAATCAAGTTGTAATCTTAACGGATATAACTTCGCGTCTCAACTTAGAGACAAAAAATAAGTCAAGCAAAATAATTAAGGAGATTAGTCATGACTAAAGGTATCTTAGGCCGCAAAGTCGGTATGACTCAGGTTTTCACAGAATCTGGCGAATTGATCGCAGTTACCGTAGTTGAAGCAACACCAAACGTCGTTTTGCAAGTAAAAAATGCAGAAACAGACGGTTATAGTGCTATTCAACTTGGTTACCAAGACAAACGTGCAGTTTTGTCAAACAAACCTGAACAAGGTCACGCTTCAAAAGCAAACACGACCCCTAAGCGCTACGTTCGTGAAGTCCGCGACGCGGAAGGCGAATTTAACGCAGGGGATGAAATCAAAGTGGATACATTCCAAGCAGGGGAATACGTTGACGTAACGGGCATCACAAAAGGACATGGCTTCCAAGGCTCAATTAAGCGTCTTGGTCAGTCTCGTGGACCTATGGCCCACGGCTCACGTTATCACCGTCGTCCTGGTTCGATGGGTGCGATTATTAACCGCGTCTTCAAGGGTAAGCTCTTGCCAGGTCGTATGGGTAACAACAAGCGCACAATGCAAAATGTTGCCATTGTACATGTTGATGTTGAAAATAATCTCTTGCTATTGAAGGGAAATGTTCCCGGTGCCAATAAGTCACTTTTGACAATCAAATCAACTGTTAAAGTTAATGCAAAGCATCCTGAAATCAAAATGGCTGGTGTATCTGCACCTGCCGCTGATTCAGAAGAAGCTTAATCTAAACTATATAGAAAGGAGAACAATCAATCATGACTAAAGTTGCTGTATTAAAGCAAGATGGTAGTCAAGCTGCTGAAATCGAATTGAATGACGCAGTTTTCGCCATCGAACCTAACAACGCCGTTATTACAGATGCAGTATTGATGCAACGTGCATCATTGCGTCAAGGTACACATGCTGTCAAGAACCGCTCTGCTGTTTCTGGTGGTGGTCGTAAGCCTTGGAAGCAAAAGGGTACTGGTCGTGCACGTGCTGGCTCAATCCGTGAGCCTCAGTTCCGTGGCGGTGGTATTGTTTTTGGTCCTACACCTCGTTCATACGCTTATCGTATCAACCGCAAAGCTTATCAATTGGCTTTGAAGTCAGTTTTGTCGCAAAAAGTTGCTGATAACAAGTTGGTCGTTGTTGATGCTTTGTCATTTGAAGCACCAAAGACACAAGACTTTAAAAAGGTTTTGGCTAACTTGGCAGCTGACACAAAGACATTAGTAGTTGTTGATGAAGACAATGAAAACGCGATCTTGTCAGCACGTAACTTGGCTAATGTTCAAGTTATGACAACAAAGGGTATCAACGTACTTGACGTTGTTAATGCAGATAAGCTGGTGATTGTTCAATCATCAATCGAAGAAATCCAAGGAGGTCTTGCCTAATGGATGCACGCGATATTATCCGTCGCCCTATCATCACCGAAGCTTCAATGGCGCAAACAGAACGTAAGCGTTATGTCTTCGAAGTAGATACTCGCGCGAAAAAGCCTGAAATCAAGAAAGCTATCGAAGAAATCTTTGATGTTAAAGTTTCAGGTCTCAACACAGCAAACGTTCGTGGTAAGCTCAAGCGCCAAGGTCGTTATGTTGGTTACACACGTAAGTTGAAAAAGGCAACTGTTACGTTGTCAAAAGATTCAAAAGATATTCAAATCTTTAACGAAGGTTAATTCTAAATAGGAGGATAAGACATTGGCTATCAAGAAATATAAGCCAACCTCTAACGGACGTCGTAATATGACGACTTCAGATTTTGCTGAAATCACTAAGACAACGCCCGAAAAGAGTTTGTTGGCTAAAAAGTCAAAAACTGGTGCACGTAATGCATCAGGCCGTATGACAGTTCGCCACCATGCTGGTGGACACAAGCAAGCCTACCGTATCGTAGACTTTAAGCGTATTAAAGATGACAAGACAGCTACTGTTAAAGCTATCGAATACGATCCAAATCGTACAGCTAACATTGCTTTGTTGGTATATGAAGATGGTATTAAGTCATACATCTTGGCGCCAAAGGGATTGAAGGTTGGCGATAAAGTTCAATCTGGTCCTGATGCCGACATTAAGCCCGGCAATGCCTTGCCATTGAGTGCTATTCCTGAAGGTACTTTGATTCATAATATCGAATTAAAGCCTGGTAAGGGTGGTCAATTGGCTCGTTCAGCAGGTACATCAGCACAAATTTTGGGACGTGATGGCAAGTACATCATTGTTCGATTAACTTCAGGTGAAGTACGTTTGGTCTTGGCTACTAACCGCGCCACAATTGGTGAAGTTGGTAACGCCGAGCATTCGTTGATTAACTGGGGTAAAGCTGGTCGTAACCGTTGGCGTGGAAAGCGTCCACATGTTCGTGGATCAGTTATGAACCCTAACGATCACCCACACGGTGGTGGTGAAGGTAAAGCACCAGTTGGTCGTCCAAGTCCTATGTCACCATGGGGTAAGAAGACTGCCGGTAAGAAGACTCGCGATAAGAAGAAGGCTTCAACAAAGTTCATCGTTCGCGGTCGTAAGAGTAAGTAAGGGAAAGGAGACAACTAATGGCTCGTAGTTTAAAAAAGGGACCATTTGCGGACCCACACTTGCTTAAGAAGATTGAAGCGCAAGTTGATTCTGAAAAGAAATCAGTGATCAAAACTTGGTCACGTCGTTCAACAATCTTCCCAAGCTTCATCGGCTTTACAATTGCCGTTTATGATGGTCGCAAGCACGTTCCAGTATATGTGCAAGAAGATATGGTCGGTCACAAGTTAGGTGAATTCGTACCAACTCGTACGTTCAAGGGACACAAGAACGACGATAAAAAGACTGGTAAATAAGGAGGAAGTGAAAAATGGCTGAACAAGTTACATCAGCTCGCGCGACTGCTAAGATCGTTCGCGTTGCCCCACGTAAGGCACGCTTAGTTCTTGACACTATTCGCCGTAAGAGCGTTAACGAAGCATACGCAATTTTGAAGTTCCTACCTAATACTTCTACTGAAGATATTTACAAGGTTTTGAACTCAGCAGTTGCTAATGCTGAAAACAACTTCTCACTAGACAGAGAAGATCTTATTGTGAAGGAAGCCTTCGCGAACGAAGGACCAACGCTAAAGCGTTTCCGTCCACGTGCCAAAGGTTCTGCTTCACCTATCAACAAGCGTACAAGCCACATTACAATTGTGGTTGCTGAGAAGGAGGCAAAGTAATGGGTCAAAAGATTAACCCTACTGGGTTCCGTGTTGGCGTTATTCGCGACTGGGACGCAAAGTGGTTTGCTGACAAGGCTGATTATGCTAACCAACTTCACGAAGACTTGCGTATTCGTAAGTACATCGAAAAGAATTTAGCTGATGCCTCAGTTGATCGCATTGAAATTGAACGCAGCACTAAGTCACGTGTTGACGTTTCAATCCACACTGCCAAGCCTGGAATGGTAATTGGTAAGGGTGGGTCAGAAGTTGAAAAACTTCGTACTCAATTGGCAAAATTGACAGATAAAGATGAAAAGGGTCGTTCAAAGCGTGTTTTCATTAATATCGTTGAAATCAAGAAGCCTGACTTGAGTGCACATTTGGTTGGACAACAAATTGCTGGTGATTTGGAACGCCGTGTGGCTTTCCGTCGTGCAATGCGTGGTGCCATTCAACGTGCTACTCGTGCCGGCGCCAAAGGTATCAAAGTTATGGTTTCAGGTCGTTTGAACGGTGCAGATATTGCCCGTATCGAACAATATACTGAAGGCACTGTTCCTTTGCATACATTACGTGCAGACATTGACTACTCATGGGATGAAGCAATGACTGCTTATGGTAACTTGGGTATCAAGACTTGGATTTACCGTGGTGATGTTTTACCACAAAAGAAAAACAGTAAGTAAGGAGGGAAGCAAACATGTTAGTACCAAAGCGTGTTAAATTCCGTCGTGTACACCGTGGTCACATGCGTGGCGAAGCTAAAGGTGGCAAGACGGTGACATTTGGTGACTTTGGCTTGCAAGCAACAACATCAAGCTGGATCACTAACCGTCAAATTGAAGCTGCTCGTATTGCAATGACACGTTATATGAAGCGTGGTGGTAAGGTTTGGATTAAAATCTTCCCTCACAAGTCATATACATCAAAAGGTGTTGGTGTTCGAATGGGTAACGGTAAGGGTGCTCCCGAAGGATGGGTTGAACCTGTTAAGCGTGGCAAAGTAATGTTTGAAGTGGCAGGTGTTCCTGAAGCAACTGCACGTGAAGCATTGCGTTTGGCACAACATAAGTTGCCTGTACGTACGAAGATTATTGCTCGGGAGGCTGAATAATGGCTAAAGCAAGTGAATTGAAAGAATTGTCACTTGCGGATTTGCAAAAGCGCGAAGCCGAATTCAAGGAAGAATTGTTCAACCTTCGTTTCCAATTGGCTACTGGTCAATTGGAAAACACGGCGCGTATCGCACAAGTTCGTAAGGACATTGCACGAGTTAAGACAGTTATTCGTGCACAAGAATTGGCAAACGCCAACAAATAAGACGAAAGGAAGAAGCTGAAAAATGAGTGAAGAACGTAATACTCGTAAGGTTTACCAAGGACGCGTTGTTTCAGATAAGATGGACAAGACAATTACTGTCGCTGTTGATACTTATTTAACACACGCCGTCTATGGTAAGCGTGTCAAGTACACAAAGAAGTTCAAGGCCCATGATGAAAACAATAGTGCCAAGCAAGGCGATATTGTTCAAATCATGGAAACACGTCCTTTGTCTGCAACTAAGCACTTCCGTTTGGTTAAGATCGTTGAAGAGGCTGTTATTCTTTAATGTTCGACCCAAAACGTCGTAATTAATTGCTAACAAGGAGGAAGAACCATGATTCAACAAGAGAGTCGTTTAAAAGTGGCTGATAACTCTGGCGCACGTGAAATCTTGACGATTAAAGTGCTCGGTGGTTCAGGCCGTAAGTTTGCAGGTGTTGGCGACATGATCGTTGCAACAGTTAAGCAAGCTATCCCTGGTGGTAACGTAAAGAAGGGTGACGTCGTTAAGGCTGTTATCGTTCGTACTGTATCTGACGTTCGTCGTGCAGATGGCTCATACATTAATTTTGATGAAAATGCCGCTGTTATCGTGAAGGACGACAAATCACCAGTTGGTACGCGTATTTTTGGTCCAGTTGCACGTGAATTACGTGACAACGACTACATGCGTATTGTTTCATTGGCACCAGAAGTGCTCTAATACTGACAAGGAGGAGCCAAATCATGTTTGTAAAAACAGGTGATAAGGTTCGCGTCATTGCCGGCAAAGACAAGGGAAAAGAAGGCACAATCACTAAGACTGTTGCTGGAAAAGATCGCGTCGTTGTCGAAGGCGTGAACATCGTTAAGAAGCATCAAAAGCCTTCTAACGAATATCCACAAGGTGGTGTTATCGATATCGAAGCACCTATCCATGTTTCTAACGTGCAATTGCTTGACCCTTCAACTAATGAACCAACACGTGTTGGGTTCAAAGTGGAAGATGGCAAGAAAGTTCGCGTATCTAAAAAGTCTGGTAACGTACTAGGCTAATATCGAAAGGTGAAATCATTTTCATGGCTAACGCTTTAAAAGAAAAATATGTTAATGAAGTTCAACCTGCTTTGATCGAAAAGTTTAACTTCAAATCATCAATGCAAGCCCCAAAGATTGATAAAATTGTCTTGAACATGGGTGTTGGTGATGCAGTTTCAAACTCAAAGAACTTGGATGAAGCGGTTGAAGAATTGAAGTTGATTGCTGGACAACAACCAGTTATCACAAAGGCAAAGAAGTCAATCGCTGGTTTCCGTTTGCGTGAAGGTATGTCAATCGGAACTAAGGTAACACTACGTGGTGAACGTATGTATGACTTCTTAGACAAGTTGATCAACATTTCATTGCCTCGTGTTCGTGATTTCCGTGGTGTATCATCAAAGGCTTTTGATGGCCGTGGTAACTACACTTTGGGTATTCGTGAACAATTGATTTTCCCAGAAATTGATTTTGACAAAGTTAACCGTGTTCGCGGTTTGGACATTGTTATTGTTACAACTGCTCAAAACGACGAAGAAGGTCGTGAGTTGTTAACACAATTGGGAATGCCATTTACTAAGTAATTAGTGAATAAAAATGTTGTTACTCTAAATGAGTGACGCGTTTTTAACTGTTATCGACTAAAATAGTCTATAATAGTTAAGAGCGTGTCATTTTGCATGATTACGTTCAAAATTTAAAGGAGGATATCGATAGATGTCTATGACTGATCCAATTGCTGATTTATTGACACGCATTCGTAATGCCAACTTGGCACATCACGAAGTTGTTGAAATTCCAGCATCAAAAATTAAAAAGAGTATCGCTGAAATCTTGAAATCAGAAGGTTTCATCCGCGATGTGGAATATATTGATGACAACAAGCAAGGTGTCATCCGTGTATTTCTCAAGTACGGAGAAGACCGTAATCGTGTGATTACTGGTATTAAGCGTATCTCAAAGCCAGGTTTGCGTAAGTATGCTAAGGCTGAAGAATTGCCAAAGGTTTTGAATGGTTTGGGAATTGCTATTATCTCAACTTCTGCCGGTGTGATAACTGACAAAGAAGCTCGTTCAAAGCAAGTTGGTGGCGAAGTACTCGCCTACGTTTGGTAATATATCTAAGAAAGGAGACTTACCATGAGCCGTATTGGAAACAAAACAATCACATTGCCTGCTGATGTGACTGTATCTCAAGAAGGTGCAGTTGTTACAGTTAAAGGACCAAAGGGTGAATTGTCACGTGAAATCGTTTCAGCAATCACAATGAATGTTGAAGGGACTGAAGTTTCTTTCACGCGTGAAAGTGACGACAACAAGACCAAAGCTTTGCACGGTACTACACGTGCCAACGTTGCAAACATGGTCGAAGGTGTATCTGAAGGTTTCACAAAGACATTGAAACTTGTTGGTGTTGGTTACCGTGCTGCAAAGTCAGGTTCAAAGTTGACTTTGAGTGTTGGTTATTCTCACCCAGTTGTCTTTGAAGATCGTGAAGCGTTAACTGTTGAAGTACCAGATGCCTTGACAATTAAAATTTCAGGTATTTCAAAGCAAAAAGTCGGCGATTTAGCAGCTGAAATTCGTGCCGTTCGTTCACCAGAACCTTATAAAGGTAAAGGTATTCGTTACGAAGGTGAAGTTGTTCGTCGTAAGGAAGGTAAGACTGGTAAGTAAGTATTTACTGCTAGTAGTACAAGTTCTGTTAAAAAATATTTTAAAGTGGCATAAGCCATAAGAAAAGGAAAGCACAGCTATGATTTCAAAACCAGATAAGAATAAGCTTCGCGTAAAGCGCCACAAGCGTGTACGTGGAAAAATCTCTGGTACTGCTGCTCGCCCACGTTTGAACGTTTTCCGTTCTAATGCAAACATCTACGCTCAATTAATTGATGACGTAGCGGGTGTAACGCTAGCAAGTGCCTCAAGTCACGATGCCGAAGTAACGGGATCAAAGACTGAACAAGCAGTTAAAGTGGGTGAATTGATCGCCGCACGTGGTAAAGCCGCAAAGGTTGAAGAAGTTGTCTTTGATCGTGGTGGTTACGTTTATCATGGACGTGTTCAAGCACTAGCAGAATCAGCCCGTGAAAACGGTTTGAAGTTCTAAGGAAAGGAGGAATATTAAAATGGTTGAATTCGTTAATCCTAAGTCACTTGGTGAATTAGAAGAGAACGTGGTTGCTATTAACCGTGTCACAAAGGTTGTTAAGGGTGGTCGTCGCTTGCGTTTTGCAGCGTTGGTTGTCGTTGGTGACAAACAAGGACACGTTGGTTTTGGTACTGGTAAAGCACAAGAAGTTCCTGAAGCTATCCGTAAAGCTATTGAAGATGCTAAGCGTAAGTTGATCACTGTGCCAACAGTTGCTACAACTATTCCTCATGAAGTCCTTGGCGAATGGGGTGGCGGTAAGATTTTGGTCAAGCCAGCCGAAGAAGGATCTGGTGTTGCCGCTGGTGGTGCCGCACGTTCTGTTATGGAACTTGCAGGTATTGCCGATGTGACTGCTAAGTCACTTGGTTCATCAACACCAGTTAACGTTATTCGTGCAACTTTCGATGCGCTAACAAGCTTGAAAGATGCCGAAGAAGTTGCTAAGTTGCGTGGTGTTTCTTTGGAACACTTAGCTGAATAAGGAGCGATAAAATGGCAGATTTGAAAATCACTTTGATTAAGAGTGCGGTTCATCGCTTACCTAAGCAACGCGCGATTGTTAAGTCTCTTGGACTTGGCCGCGTATCTAGTTCAGTGGTGAAGCCTGATAACGAAGCTACACGTGGTGCAATTTTCCATATTGCTCACTTAGTTAACGTTGAAGAAGTTAAGTAAATACACATTAAAATAGGAGGTACCGAAAGATGAATTTGAACGAATTACAACCAGCCGCTGGCTCACGTCACGTACGCAACCGTGTTGGTCGTGGTACATCATCTGGAAACGGTAAGACATCCGGACGTGGTCAAAAGGGTCAAAAGGCTCGTGGAAAAGTGCGTTTGGGTTTTGAAGGTGGTCAAATGCCTTTGTACCGTCGTATTCCAAAACGTGGATTTACTAACATTTCACGTAAGGAATTTGCAGTTGTTAACTTGGATAAGTTGAACAGCTTTGATGATGGCACTGAAATTACACCAGCACTTTTGATTGAAAACGGTATTGTTAAGAATCAAAAGTCAGGTATTAAAATTTTGGCTGTAGGTCAACTTGAAAAGAAGTTGACTGTGAAGGCACATAAGTTTTCAGCAGCAGCTGTTGCTGCTATTGAACAAGCCGGTGGGTCAACTGAGGTACTTTAATGCTTAGCACGTTATTTAATGCAGTACGTGAAAAAGACATACGCAAAAAGCTAGGATGGACATTTTTGATTTTGTTTATATACAGAATTGGAACACACATCACTGTGCCAGGTGTTAATCCTGCTGCTATGTCTGATATGGCTAACTCAGGATTGATGAACATTTTGAACATCTTTTCTGGTGGTGGCTTGATGAATTACTCATTGTTTGCTATGGGTGTTTCACCATACGTGACGGCACAAATTGTTGTGCAACTTTTGCAATTAGATATCGTGCCTCGCTTTGTTGAATGGAGTAAGCAAGGTGAAGTTGGTCGGCGAAAGTTGAACAACGCCACACGTTGGTTGACACTTGTGCTTGCTTTTGTTCAATCTGTGGGTATTACAGCAGGATTTAATTCACTGTCTTCCTATGGATTAGTTAGCCAAACAAATAACGTGATGTCATTTATTGTGATCGGTTCGGTCATGACGATTGGAACGTTTTTTGCGATGTGGCTGGGTGAGATGATTACTGAAAAAGGTCTTGGAAACGGTGTTTCTATGATTATTTTTGCAGGTATTATCGCGCAAGCGCCAGAAGGTTTGTATGAAATTTTCAAAGAAAATATTTTACAAGCTGGTAATGGTGAAGTATTAAACGGTTGGGTGTTTATGATTGTGCTGTTAGTAGCAATGGTTTTGGTTGTTGCGTTTACAACTTGGTCATATGAAGGCACACGTCGTTTACAAATGCAGTACACACGTTCGGCTACTTCGTATGGTAGCGAAGCGTATTTACCTTTGAAAGTCAATGTTTCAGGTGTGATTCCTGTCATCTTTGCCTCATCATTTATTAGCACGCCGCAAACAGTGTTGTTGGCCTTTCAAGATAAATATTCTTCTGCTCAATGGTATCAAGTTATGCAACAAATATTTAGCATGACGACTTTACCAGGAGCAATACTTTACACTGTGTTAATTGTCGTTTTCACATATTTTTACGCGTTTGTTCAAGTTAACCCTGAAAAGTTAGCTGAGAATCTACAGAAACAAGGGGCTTACATTGTCGGTGTTCGACCTGGTGATCAAACGAAAGCTTTTGTTTCAAAACTTCTATTAAACTTGAGCTTTGTTGGTTCAATTTTCTTGGGTGTTGTCGCATTAGTACCCTTGATTGCATCTGACGTGTGGGGATTAAACGAGAAAATCGGTTTGGGTGGCACTAGTCTATTGATTTCAATAGGTGTTGCACTGGATTTGATTCGTCAAATCGATGGTTTAATGCAGAAAAAGAATTATGTTGGATTTATTACAAAAGATCAATTAGCAGCTCGGGAGGCAATCAATGGCTAAGAATTTGATTTTATTGGGATTACCTGGTGCCGGGAAAGGTACACAGGCAGACTTCATCGTGAAGGACTATCCTGTGGTTCATATTAGTACTGGAGATATTTTCCGTACTAATTTGGCCAATAACACAGAATTAGGTCAAAAAGCTCGTGAATTCATGGATGCTGGTGACTTAGTTCCCGATGAAATTACGAATGCTATGGTTGCTGACCGTTTGAGTCAAAGTGATGTTGAGGAAGCTGGATTTATGCTTGACGGTTATCCTCGTAATGAAGCACAAGCTGAATTTTTGGATAGTTACCTGTCTGACAATAATCAGGCAGTTTCAGCAACATTGTACTTTGAAGTTTCTGACTCATTATTGCGTCAACGTCTTTTGGGACGTGGACGTGCAGATGATACGCCAGAGGTAATTGATAACCGCTTAGCCGTTAATAAAGCGGCCAACTTGCCTTTGGTAGATTATTACCAACGTGCTGGTGTGTTGCACACCATCGATGGCGGTCGCCAACTTGCTGACGTGTATCGTGATGTTAAGGAAGTTTTAGATAACTTAGATTAATTATCTGAAATGTCATTGAGAAATACCATTATTTCTGGTATAATTTGATAGGTTAGGCACTTATCAACAATGTAGAACATGATAAGCACAGGAGGTTGAGTGCGTGGCCAATGATGTCATTGAAATTGAAGGTAAGGTGAAAGAAACTTTACCAAATGCGATGTTCCAAGTAGAACTCGAAAATGGTGCTGTGATTTTGGCACATGTTTCTGGAAAAATTCGTAAGAACTTTATCAGAATATTGCCAGGTGATCGCGTCACTGTTGAAATGTCACCATACGACTTAACTAAGGGTCGTATTACTTATCGTTTCCGATAAGGAAAGATTTGGAATAATCAGTTAACCGAATAGGAGGAATAGATTATGAAAGTACGCCCATCAGTTAAAAAGATGTGTGATGCTTGTCGTGTTATCAAGCGCAATGGTCGAACAATGATCATCTGCTCTGCTAACCCAAAGCACAAGCAACGCGCTGGTAAGTAATTATCGCGCATTAATTATTGATTGAATAAGGACATAATTGTCGTTTTCAAAATACTAAAGGAGGTAAATTGTTATGGCTCGTATTGCAGGTATTGATTTGCCACGTGACAAGCGAATTGTCATTGGCTTAACATACATCTACGGAATCGGTAATACTACTGCACAAAAGGTTTTAGCTGAAGCTGGTGTGTCTGAAGACGTTCGCGTTCGCGATTTGACATCAGACCAAGAAGACGCTATCCGTGCAACAGTTGACAAGTTGAATTTGCAACTTGAAGGTGACTTGCGCCGCAAGGTATCACTTGATATCAAATCGTTGCAAGAAATCGCTTCGTACCGTGGCATTCGTCATCGTAAGGGCTTGCCAGTTCGTGGACAAAACACGAAAAACAACGCTCGTACACGTAAAGGCCCAGCTAAAGCAATTGCTGGTAAGAAAAAGTAATATACTTTTTCTGGTTGTATCCTCATCGATACGGCACATGATTATCGCAACCATAGTTGCGTAATGTTGGTTGACAATCTGTTAACCCGAGAAATTATATATAAAGTATTGAAAAGGAGGCAAACAAATGGCAGGTCGTACAACGCGTAAGCGTCGTGTGAAGAAGAATATTGAAGCTGGTGTGGCTCACATCCATTCAACATTCAACAACACCATCGTCATGATTACAGATGTTCAAGGTAACGCAGTTGCTTGGTCATCAGCAGGTGCACTTGGCTTCAAAGGAAGTCGTAAGTCGACACCGTTCGCTGCACAAATGGCAGCAGAAGCTGCAGCAAAAGGTGCCATGGAAATGAACATGCGCACAGTTGCAGTAACTGTTAAGGGCCCAGGTTCTGGTCGTGAATCAGCAATCCGTGCTTTGGCAGCAGCGGGCTTGGAAGTGACATCTATTAAAGATGTTACACCAGTTCCCCACAACGGATCACGCCCACCAAAGCGTCGTCGTGTTTAATTGAATTTCATTGCTCTTGCTGTGAAAGAAGGGGTAAGAATTTACAGATGATTGAATTTGAAAAGCCAAATATTCATAACATCGAAGAGGATGCCCGCTATGGCAAGTTTGTCATAGAGCCTCTTGAACGGGGATATGGTACGACATTAGGTAACTCTTTACGTCGTATCTTACTATCTTCGCTTCCAGGCGCAGCCGTTAACACGGTACAAATTGACGGCGTGGTTCACGAGTTTTCAACTGTGGACGGCGTAGTTGAAGATGTCACACAAATTATCTTAAATCTTAAGAAAGTTGTGTTGGCGATCGATTCTGATGATGAGCGCTCTCTTGAAATTGATGTTCAAGGTCCAGCTGATGTGACAGCTGCAGATTTGCAGGGTGGCGCAGACGTTGAAGTGCTCAATCCTGATTTGCATATCGCTACTGTGGCAGCAGGTAAGTCACTGCATATGACAGTCACGGCAGTTAAAGGCCGCGGTTATACGTCAGCAGATGAAAACAAAAAATTACGCGATGAAATGCCTATCGGTGTTTTGGCGGTTGATTCGATTTATACACCAATTGAACGTGTTAACTATCAAGTTGAGAACACGCGTGTTGGTGCACGTGACGATTACGATAAACTCACATTTGATATTTGGACAAATGGTTCCATCAAACCAAGTGATGCGCTCAGCTTAGGTGCTAAAATCTTAGCAGAGCATTTGAACTTGTTTATGGACATCTCACCAGTAGCTGCAGAAGCCAGCGTTATGGTTGAGGCAGAACCAGTTGCAGTTAGTGCATCTGATTCTGCACCAATTGAAGATTTGGATTTGTCTGTTCGTTCTTATAATTGTCTCAAACGGGCCGGTATCAACACCATCGTGGAGTTGACAGATCGCACTGAAGCTGACATGATGAAAGTGCGTAATCTCGGTCGGAAATCACTTGACGAAATCCAAGAAAAGCTCACAGAAATGAACTTGGGATTCCGCAAGGAAGATTAACACATGTTTTTAAACTACTATAAAGGAGGATTCACCAATGCCATATCGTAAATTGGGTCGTACGTCTTCACAACGTAAGGCTATGTTACGTGATTTGACTACTGATCTTTTGATCAATGGGCGTATTACGACAACAGAAGCCCGCGCAAAAGAAGTGCGTAAAACGACTGATAAGATGATTACATTAGGTAAGCGTGGTGACTTGGCTGCTCGTCGTCAAGCTGCTGCCTTTGTCCGCAATGAAGTTGCGGATGTTATCGAAGATGGTGACAATGTCAAGGTTCAATCAGCTTTGCAAAAGCTTTTTGATGATGTTGCCCCTCGCTTTGCCGAACGTAATGGTGGTTATACACGAATTCTCAAGACTGTCCAACGTCGTGGCGACGCCGCTCAATTGGTCATCTTGGAGCTCGTTGATTAATCAATTGTAATAAAAACACTCAAAGCATTTAATGCTTTGAGTGTTTTTTGTAACCATTAATATTGACGATTCAACAAGATGTCGCTTAATTGTTCGATTTGAGTTTTAATATTTTGTTGTGGTAACTGATCAATTAATAGATTTAGTTCCTCATTGTATTTAACTAGCAAGGAGTTAAGGCGACTCATTGCTGCACTACTATCTACGAGGGTATGAACACGTTTAAGTTCAGTATCAGAAATGTCATCGCGAAGTTGAAGAAGACTAATCAACTCATTGTGGATTGTACTGTCTTCTAGAGCAAATAGAATTGGCGCTGTATAAATACCATTCTTAATATCTTGACCAATTGGTTTGCCTAGTGCCAAATTCTTTGATAAGGCTTCAAAATCAAGATAATCATCTAATAATTGAAAGACAATACCTAGTGTTTCACCGATTTGAGGAACAATTTGTTTGAGATTGGGATCATCTACACTGTCGCTACTGATACCAAACATAACGCTTAACTTAAATAATGCAGCGGTTTTACCGCTGATTTGTGAAATATAGCTTTGGAAAGTGATATTAGTTTGATAGCGATTTTGTTTTTGGCTGAGCTCGCCAAATAAAATATCTTGCAGCGCGCTTAAAGCAAGTTTGTCTGCGCCAGTATCATCGGCTTCACTCAGAAGAGAGAACATACCCGTCAACAAATAATCCCCTGCGTAGACTGCGGTATCTTTGCCAAATTGCGATTGGATACTTTCAAAGCCACGCCGCAGTTTGGATTCATCAATAATATCATCATGAATTAACGTTGCTAGATGTAACAATTCGACGCTTGCACCGAGGGCAATAGCTTTTTTGTTGTAAGGTTGCGCAGTTAATTCAGAAAATAAGAGTGTCAAAGCGGGTCGGACAAGTTTACCAGCGTTTAATTGTGAACGAATTGCATTGTCAATTTCTGAAAAACCAATTCGCCAACTGTTTGACATTTTGGTTAATACCGCTTGTAATGGTTCGTTTAGTTCTGGGAAAGAATCCCATATAGTTGGAAGGGATGGCGTTGCCATGGAAATCTCTTTTCATTAATATGTACAAAGTGCGAGAACGTACATTCTCGCACTTTATTATTATAACTTATTTTTCAAGTTCATTATATGTTGATTTGGCTTTTCCGTACCAAAGACCACCGAGAGTCTTTTGTAAGAATGGGACAACGTAGAAATCAAGCCCAAATCCACGACCCGAACCGTTCATAACAGCTAAACTACTCAAAATAATAAACCAGTGTGTCATGTCAAATCCGTTTGTTGACCAAGCAACGATTGTGAGGATAATTGATAAGAGACCTAATGGCCAAGTGAACAAACCAAGGAAAAGGCCGGCACCCGTAATAATTTCTAAGAAGCTAGCAAATCCGTGTTGCCAGAACAGCTCATTGAGGCTACCAATATTGCCCAATGCTGCTAAAATCCAGAAGATTCCAAGGAAGAGGCGAAGCGGTGTTGACCAGAGTACATTGCCTAATCTTGAGATGCTGCCTTTGAAAGGATTACGACCATCCTCTGTTCTGAAAAATTCATCCATCAAATAGTGGAAAATAGAATAAGCGGAACGAATCTGTGAGTAAAAGAATAAGTTGATACCGTGCTTGGCGATACTTGCAAAAAATCCTGAGAAGTTCAATCCCATTAGACTTGCAACCGTGTAGTGGGAACCAATCGAAACAGCAAAGCCATGATATTTAACAGCTTCAGCAAAAGTCTTTGATTTACCAAAGCCTAAGTCTGCAAGAATGTTGATGGCAGCAGCACGTGCAGCACTCTCAGCACCTTCGACAGTTTGTGGCACTGGTCCAGTCTTGTCATCTACGTATGATAATGTATCACCGGCAACGTAGATGTCTTTTTCGGGTGTATCATCATCTTTGGTTGCATGCATGTAGTCGTCTGCTTCGATACGACCACCGCGACCATACTTGAATCCCCAATCAGAGATGAATGATTTTGCTTTAACACCAGCCGTCCAAATCAATGATTTTGTTGGCAACGTCGAGTCATCAGCAAATACGACACCATCTTCAGTCACACCAGTGACACGGGCGCCTAAGCGAATGTCAACACCATTATTTTCCATATATTTAAAGGCTTTGTCCGCTAATTTGCGGTCTTTTAGCATGTTCAAAATTGATGGTGAAGCTTCAAGTAAGACTAGCTTAATTTCACTTTCGGACAATTTATAAGTTTGCGCTAATACTTTGCGTTGTTCAATAAATTCACCCATTAGCTCAGCACCAGTGAAACCGGACCCGACAACGGCGATGGTTAGCATTTGTTCACGCTTGGCGGGATCAAGTTCGGCAGCGCCTTGACCAATTGTGTGTTCAATGTGCGAACGAATTGCCAATGATTCTTCCATTGACCATAATTCAAAGCCGTGTTCTTTAACACCGGGAGTACCAAAATCATTGGATTGACCACCAACAGCTAATACTAACTTCTCATAAGGAATATCACCCTCAGTGGTTGAAACAGTTTTGGCGTTTTTATCAATACCATTAACTTCAGCTGTGAGCAACTTAACATTCTTATTTTGATAGAAAAGGTGTTCTAAGTCTTCTTGTACGTGCTTTGGTTTAACACGTTGCGATGCTACCTCATGTAATTCAGTCATATAGGTGAAATATGAATGTTTATCAATGAGGATAATGTTGTAATCCTTGTGACCTTTCAACTTCTTAGATAGTGTTTTTGCAGCAAAAACGCCACCAAATCCGGCACCAACGATGACAATATTTTTTTCTGTCATGAAATACTCCCTTTGTGAAATTTCTAATTTATTAGTATTTTACTCTTCTTAGTATAGACTAGTTTAGCTTAATTTACTAGGTTTATGAGATAATTTCTTTGTGAATTACATTGTTTAAATATCGAATACGGCATAAACTATTTTTGATAGAAAAATGTGGTAAAATATAGGTTAATGGCTAAAGCAATTACAATTAACAATTTAACATATCAATATGATGATCATGAGCTCTTTGATGGGTTCAATTTATTGGTTGAAGCCGGTGAATGGGTGGCTCTGGTCGGTCATAACGGTTCCGGTAAATCAACCTTGGCAAAATTAATTGTTGGCTTAATCGTTGCCAACGGTGGGGATATCGATGTTTTTGGTGAACGTCTAACCGTTGATAGTGTCAATGATATTCGCGCCCAGATTGGAATGGTATTTCAAAATCCAGATAATCAGTTTGTTGGCGCAACAGTTGCTGATGATGTGGCCTTTGGTTTGGAAAATATTGAGTTGCCCAGTGATGAAATGCCACAAAGAATTGATGAAGCACTTCACACTGTGGGCATGGAAAATTTCAAAGAGCGTGAACCACATACTTTATCAGGTGGGCAGAAGCAACGTGTGGCCTTAGCCAGCGTTTTAGCTTTGGGACCCAAGATTATTATTCTGGATGAGGCCACTGCCATGTTGGACCCAGAAGGACGGGCGACTATCATGACCACACTTCAGAATCTAAAGGCACAATTTGGTGCAGAATTGACATTGATTACAATTACGCATGATATGGACGAGGCTGCGTTGGCAGACCGTATCGTCGTTATTAACGATGGACGGCTTATTTTAGATGGCAGCCCAGATGTTGTTTTTTCAAAATCACAAACCATGCATGATAATGGCTTGGAGCTACCTTTTGCCGGTGAACTAACAGCGCGGTTGACCGTTAAACCAGAAAAATATTTGGATGAGAGAGAATTAATACATTGGCTATCACCTTCGAACAAGTAAATTTTAGTTATGGTGCCGGCACAACTCTGGCCAATCCTATTTTGCACGACATCAATATTACGATTGCGGACCACCAAGTAACTGCTATTATTGGGCAAACTGGTTCCGGCAAATCCACGTTGATTCAACATTTAAACGGTTTGTTAAAACCGACAACGGGTCAAGTCACTGTGGATGATTTGATTGTGACAAACGCCACTAAAGAAAAACAATTAACTAAATTGCGAGCAAAAGTTGGGATGGTGTTTCAATTTCCTGAAAACCAATTATTTGCAAACACAGTTTTGGAAGATGTGATGTATGGACCATTGAACTTTGGCTATAAAACTGATGAGGCTAAACAGTCCGCACAATCAGCTTTAAAAATGGTAAATGTAGCCGAAAATTTGTGGCAAAAGTCACCCTTTGAATTATCGGGTGGTCAAATGCGCCGTGTTGCAATGGCTGGTGCTTTGGCTAGTAATCCAGATATTGTGGTTATGGACGAGCCGGCCGCTGGTTTGGATCCTAAGGGACAAGCAGAACTGCTGGCATTGGTGAGCAATTTAAAAGAAGCGGGAAAACTAGTTGTTTTTATTTCGCATCAAATGGATCATGTTGTATCAGTTGCTGACCAAGTGATTGTCATGCAGGACGGTCATGTTGCGGCACAAGGAACCCCGGCTGATGTATTCAATCGCGACATTGACTGGTTTAAAAGTGTGAATTTGGACTTGCCACGTGCAGGACAATTTGCCGAGCAATTGCGTGCTAATGGTGTGTCACTCAGTCGGCGACCATTAACCTTAGCGGAATTAGCAACCATGATAAATGAGGAATACGAGCATGAATAATATTATGATTGGTCGTTTTGTGCCGGGCTCTTCTTGGGTACACCGATTAGATCCAAGAACGAAAATGATTGTAACTTTTGTGTTCATTTTTGTGATGCTATTTGCCTCATCATGGGGCACTTATGCATTGTCAGCTGTTTTTGTGGTTTTGGCAATAAGATTGACACAACAGCCTTTTAAACTTTATTGGGATGGATTAAAACCGATTTTTTGGCTCATTTTGTTTACTGTCGTTTTGCAGTTATTTTTAACGCCAGGAACACCTGTTGTGTTGCATGTTGGACCACTTCAAGTGACATGGCCAGGTATTTTAAATGCTATTTACGTTATGATTCGGTTTACATTGATTATTTTGATGTCAACTATTATGACATTAAGTACACCACCAACTAGCATTGCCAACGCATTAGAGTCATTATTGGCCCCACTTAATAAAATTCATGTGCCAGTTGCCGAGTTGGCTTTGATGTTGTCAATTGCATTACGTTTTGTGCCACTTTTAATGGATGAAACACAAAAAATTATGAATGCGCAGAAATCACGAGGCATGAGTTTTTCGACTGGTGGACCCATCAAACGAGCTCGTGCTATTGTACCGCTCTTGATTCCATTATTTGTTGGTGCCTTACAGCGTGCTCTTGATCTTGCCAACGCGATGGAAATTCGTGGTTTCAAGGACGCAGCATCACGAACAAAGTATCGTACTTTGTTGTATGGCAGACAGGATGTCGTAGCATTTATCGGTACACTAATTTTCGTTTTAATTTTTATCGGTATCAAAATAAGCGGGGTCTAATATGATTAAAACTGTTGCTATCACGCCTTCGAACTTTGAACAAATTCTTGCTCTGGATGCCGATGCTTTTGGCTATCCAGTGGGGACTAAGACAATGTATCGTCGTGAGCTTGTTAAGAACGCGACGGTTTATGGTGATATTAATGATGACACTATCACTAGTCAAGTGTTCGCGTTACCGTTGCATGTTAGGCTTAATACTGCAACTGTTAAAATGGTTGGCATTGGCAATGTTGCGTCATATCCTGAAGTTCGCGGTAATGGCGCCATCCGTCGCATTATGGCACAAATTCAGTCTGATGCTTATGAAGATGGCGCTATACTGTCTTACTTGGCGCCGTTTTCGTATCGATTCTATCGTCAATTTGGCTATGAGTGGCTATTTGACCAAAAACAGTACACTTGGGACGATCATACGGTTCCAATAGGTGCCAAAACAACACCAGTCAAGCGGTTATCGTTTGATGAAGCGTTACCCACAATGAAAAAAATTATCGGACAGCACCCAGATTTTCAATTTGGTGCTTTAGCGCGAGATGATTGGTGGTGGCGGTTTCGCTACACAGTGCGCCTCTCTGATTTAAAAATCGCTACGACTGAAAATGGTTACGTGATGTATCGTTTTGAAGGTGAGAAGCTAATCATACAGGAATTAGTTACGCTTACTCATGATGCTGAACTGGCATTGTGGCGTTTTATTAGTAGTCGAGCAGGCACATTCAAGCAATTTCAACTAACGGACGGGCAAACTCGTGACTGGCGTGATTTATCTGCAGAACCAATGGCAGTAAAGATACAACAACAGGCAGGTATGATGGTACGCATTGTCAATATAGCTGCTTTGCTAAGGATACTTGCCTTACCAGTTGAAATGGTCATTGATGTTACTGATGATTTTGAACAAAACGCCGGTCGTTGGCAAATCAATGGTGAGAAATCAACCGCAACCGCCCAATTGAGTGGTACGGTTCAAGCATGGACAAAAGTTCTGTTGCATGCGCGTCGTGCTGAAATGCTGTTACAAACCTGTGAATTGCATGGCGATATACAATCAGCCCGCAGATTAGATCAGGTCATTAATTTCAGTCAGCGTCCCGTTTTAGCAGATTATTTTTAAAGCAGATAGAGGTAAAAATACAGTATGCCACGTTATAAAGCAATTGTTGCCTACGATGGTACAGATTTTTTTGGGTTCCAACTTCAAACAAAAAACGGCGTTGAGTCAGCCCGTACCGTCCAAGGTGAACTTAACAAAGTGGTTAATCAAATGGCCAAAAAACCGCAACCACCTATTAAAGTCATTGGCGCATCACGAACAGACACGGGTGTTCATGCGTTTGGACAAGTCGTGCATTTTGATTTTCCTTATGATATTGCATCGGATAAGTTTCGCAAGGGGTTGAATACTTTGTTGCCCCGCGATATTCTGGTTAAATCTGTGACACGCGTGTCTGATGATTTTCACGCGCGATTTAATACGCATGCCAAGCGTTATATTTATCGAATTTCAACGTTAGACTATACAGATCCGTTCAAACGGCATTATACTGGACATTTTCATTGGCATTTAGATGTCGATCGCATGAAATCAGCGTTGTCTGATTTCATAGGTGAACATGATTTTGCTAGTTTTGCCGCTTCTGGAAACGAGACGGCTACCACCGTGCGCCGAATTACACGCGTTGAATTAACTGAAAAAGTTGAAGAACATGAACTGGTTTTGGTTTTTGAGGGTAATGCTTTCTTATATAATCAGATTCGAATTATGGTTGGCGTTTTGCTAGAAATTGGCACTGGACGACGACCTGTTCATGATATTCAAAGGTTAATTGCGGTTAAGGATCGGGAACAAGCACGTTTTACAGCACCGGCCAGCGGTTTATATTTGGATGAAATTTCTTATCATGACTAAAGAGGTAAATGAAAAATGAGTGATGTGGTTGATTTTAAAATCGTCAGTGACAATGGGCTAACGGATTCATCGTTATCAGCTTCACTAGCAGGCTTTCGTGCCGGCAAGGCGAAGTATTTTTCGCGAAAATATCACTCACAATATGTCTCATTTTCTCCTGATGAAAAGAAAAGGGAAATCTCGCATTTCAATCAAATATTACTAGAGGAGCGGCAATTAATATTTGATTCACCCATTATTGCAGTGGCACTGTATGAGGATGTGGATGTTTTCTGGCCCGAATTTTATTATCAAAATGGTATGGTGCTAAATTTACTGTATGAAAAGCACGGTCAAGATGGCAAAAATCCTAAACGAGCAGTGGGAATTGTTCTGGTCGAAGGGGCGGCGATACCAGATGCTTTAGTTGGTAAATTTAAATTTGCGCATCAACGGTCTAAATTAGCTGGGGATGTTCGAGGCACTTATTTTGTTGTGAAACAAAATTGGGATGAACTATTATTTGGAGGAAAAAATTTATGACACTTTTTGAGGAGTATATTCAAGCATCACGAGGATTAGCATTTGTTGCCACTAGCAAACAAAATCAACCAAGTGTACGTATTATGGGGTTTGCGCCTGATCCTGATCAACCAAATATTTGGTATTTTAATTCGAAGCCAAATACTGAGAAGATGATTGACTTGGCGGCTAATGAGAACGTTTCAATCATAACGCCACTAAACCAAAATGGTGCCAGAATTGAATCTAATCACGCCACAATGCGTCGATCGGATAAAAAATGGGCTGACATTAAAGACCTTTTTGCAAACAATAAGCCCTATCTTCACGCACATCCAGATGTTGAAAATGAAGTGATTTTAGTATTAGAAATTCACTCAGCTCGTCTTGCTTCATATGCTGGGACGGAAATAGTTAATTTTGATTAAAACCATTGACATTGCACGGTTTTTTAGGTAAGATTGTAGACGGTATTGTTTACCTCACGATAAGCCCCGGAAACTTATTGTAATTGCTTGGCAAGGAACGGCCGAGCCTGTAAACAACTAATCAAAGGAGCGCAAACATGCGTACAACATTTTTAGCAAAACCAGGTGAAATCGAAAAGAAGTGGTATATTATTGATGCCAAAGACGTCGTTTTGGGACGTTTGTCAACAGTAGTAGCTTCAATTTTGCGTGGTAAGAACAAGCCAACGTTTACACCAAACGTTGACATGGGTGACAATGTCATCATCATCAATGCAAGCGAAGTTAAGTTGACTGGTAAGAAAGCTACTGATAAGATTTATTACCACCACTCAAACCACCCAGGTGGCTTGAAAGCTCGCACAGCAGGTAACTACCGTGAATTCAACCCTGAAAAGTTGCTTGAATTATCAATTAAGGGTATGTTGCCAAAGAACACTTTGGGTCGTAAGCAAGGCTTGAACTTGCACGTGTATGCAGGATCAGAACATGATCATGCAGCACAACAGCCTGAAGCACTTGACATCAACAAGTTGGTTTAAGAAAGGAGAATCTGAATTATGGCTACAGCAGTACAATATGCCGGCACAGGTCGTCGTAAGAATTCAGTTGCTCGTGTACGTTTGGTTCCAGGTAATGGCCAAATTACAATGAACGGCAAGGCAATCGAAGAATACATTCCTTTCGCTAACTTGCGTGAAGTTGTTTTGCAACCATTCAACGCAACTGAAACATTGGGTAACTACGATGTATTAGTTAACGTTGTTGGTGGTGGTTATTCTGGTCAAGCCGGTGCAACTCGTCACGGTATCGCCCGTGCTTTGTTGACAGTAGATCCTGATTTCCGTGCAGCATTGAAGGCAGCAGGTTTGTTGACTCGTGACTCACGTATGAAGGAACGTAAGAAGCCAGGTTTGAAGAAAGCCCGTAAGGCATCACAGTTCTCAAAGCGTTAATATTTTATTGGTTATATAGACTCTTAATATATAAGCGTTTTTGATTTATAGCGTGATTAAAAGTGTTGAGCGAAATTCGTTCAACACTTTTTTTATTGCATTTTTAGTCAATGCAATAAGTGGCAATGTTTCTTTTTTTATAAAATAATTCAGTGGATTACCGAGGTTATGGGCGACCAATAATGTGAAGAATTTCGATTATTAAGCGGTTAAACTGAAAAGTAAGGAAATGAATTCAACTTTAAGTTTGTGAATAGTAATCGAACAAATTGTGAATTCCGTTTAATCGGCAAATTGAGGTGATATAATAATTTTCGGAAAGTCGCTATTTATTACTTATATTTGAAAGGAATTTACATATTGTGCATTCAATTCTAGGTGTCATCGCAATGGGGGCAATCATTTATAGAAATGTTCCTGCATTAATTGCTCTGAAAAAAGGAACGTTTCAGCCTAGTTCACCAACCTGTTTTATTTGGGCCACTATTTCATTTATTGAGGCTATCATTATTTTGAGTAGCCATGGAGGTTGGGCTGCAACGTCAACAGTTGTGACAACAGTATTTTGTTTTTTCTTTGGTTTAAAGGGCATCAAGTTTATCAAGCAACAGCCTGTCTCAGCTAAGTTTCTTAGCACTATGGCTTTCTTCATAGTAGTACCAACGGCACTATCTCTTTTAAACGTAATTCCTTTAAGTTGGTTACTTATTGATTTGGCAATTATTGAAGCTTTAGCAATTATTCCAACTATTAAGAAAATTAAAAAAGCACCATTTTCAGAAAACCTTGAACTATATGTATGGGGAGACGCAGCCATGATTTTAAGCATTATAGCTGCTTCAAATATCAATTTTAATACAGTCTTTATACCTTTACTATGGATCGTTATTCTGACAGGCACGATCATTTATATGTTGGTTTTGCGTAAAGGTGCTGTCAATCAAAATAAGCCAGTAACTCAAAATGCTGATTCAACAGTTATTTAAGTTCACAGATAATCGCCCTGGTGATTTCAAAGCGTCTAATCATTGTATTAGACGCTTTTTGTTTTCTCCTAATAAAAAACATCAACAAAATGTAAGCGGTTACGTTATAATAGTATTAATGGAAAAGGAGCGAATAAATGCCAGAATTAGGACTATCAATTTATCCATCACAAGCAAGTTTTGAAAATAATGCAGCTTATTTAAAGCAGGCTGCACAGTTTGGTTTTACAAGAATTTTTACATCGTTATTAGAAATAAAAGGTGATGCTGATGCAGTTATTGCTGATTTTAAAAAAATAATTGCTGTTGGTAATGACTTGGGGATGAAAACAATCCTTGACATCAATCCAGCCCTTTTTGACCAACTAGGCGTTGATTACAATAACTTGAAATTCTTTGCTGACTTGGGCGCTTGGGGTATACGTCTTGATTTGGGTTTTACAGGGCAAGAAGAAGCGGCAATGACGCAAAATCCTTATGGTCTTAAAATCGAGGTTAATATGTCTCGAGGAACACACTATATTGATCAAATCATTGATTATGTGCCAAATCGTGATAACCTGATTGGGTCACATAATTTTTACCCACAGCGATTTACGGGATTGGGACGTGACTATTTTGCGAACACGTCAACACAATATCGTAATCATCACTTACGGACAGCCGCATTCGTAAATGCGCCTAGTGGCACTTTTGGTCCTTGGCCAGTATCGGATGGTCTCGTGTCACTTGAAGATCATCGTAGCTTACCAATCGCAACACAGATTCAAGAACTACGGCTGGGCGGTTTAATCGATGATGTTATCATAGGTAATGCGTTTGCTTCTGAGCTCGATTTAAAAGCGGCTAGTGATGCCTTCAAGCTTGGACGTCCACAATTACGTGTTGTGACAGAAAGTGACTTGAGTCAAGCAGAACAAGCGGTGCTCTTTAATCAAGAACAAATGTATCGTGGCGACAAATCTGACTATGTTTTGCGGTCTTCCATGACGCGTGTTATCTACAAAGACGAAGATTTTCCAGCAAAGCACACCGCCGCGATTAAACGTGGTGACCTATTAATTGACAATAATGAATTTGGTCAATATAAAGGCGAGTTGCAAATTGCGTTGCGCGATTTACCCAATGATGGTCGCATCAACGTAGTTGGACACATTCATGAAGATGACTTGAATTTATTACCACTAATTCAACCATGGGGCAATTTTGATTTGATACGTGGCTAAAAGGGGTTGTCAAGAACAACGATATTTGATATGATAGTAGAGTTGTTTGAGATATGGGAGTGTAGCGAAGTCTGGCTAAACGCGACGGACTGTAACTCCGTTCCTTCGGGTTCGTAGGTTCGAATCCTACCGCTCCCATTGCCGATTTAATAGTTAACGGCAAAATAAATTAACTATTGCCCCTTCGCCAAGCGGTAAGGCATCGGTTTTTGGTACCGACATGCGCTGGTTCGAATCCAGCAGGGGCAATCTAAAAGGCCTCTTACCATAGGGGCTTTTTTTCTTTGATTAATTATAGTGCCCACAAAAAAACGCTCACTAATGTGAACGTTCGTAGTGCAGCTGGCGGGAGTCGAACCCGCACGCCCTAAAACGGGCACAGGATCCTTAATCCTGCGCGTCTGCCAATTCCGCCACAGCTGCATATTATAATTGGCAACTCTATAATTATACCCATTTAATGCTGACACGTCAATAGAATTCTACTGACGCGACACCTCGAAGTTTGATAAAATGGAGGTAATGGAGAAATGACATGAAATTTTTTAATCGCAAGAAAGCCGAAGAAGATAATCCTGAAATTAAGGCACAAACTGAAATTTTACAAAGTGAAAACGATGATTTACTAGACCAAATAGAAGCACTGAAGCTTGATGTCACTGAACTTAAAGCCGAAAATACGCGTCTTTCCGAATTGCTAACAACAAGCAAATATTATCGGACGTTGGTTAAGACAGGTGGCGGATTAGCCGCTTTGTTTTTGAGTTATATTCTACTGTCAGTCGTTGGTGAATCATCACGCGATATTATTTGGTTACTGTTAATTGAAGCAGCATTTATTTTCATGATGCTCAAAGGAGACGAAAAATGAGTCAACATAAAGCGGCACGTGTGCCATTCGTGGTTGCTAACTGGAAAATTAATAAGTTGCAGGCAGATGTGATGGCGTTTTTGAATGAGGTTAACGACAAAGTACCTGACCAAAAAGTTGTCGAAACTGGTATTGCTGCTCAAGATTTATTCTTGGCAGATATGGTACGTGCCACAGAAAAGTCGCCTATTCATGTGGTAGCAGAAAATGTTCACTGGGAAGATAGTGGTGCCTATACGGGGGAAACTTCCCCTAAGGCACTCAAGGATATTGGTGCTAAATATGTATTGATTGGACATTTTGAACGACGCAAGTTTTTCAATGAAACCGATTCAACAGTTAACCTAAAAGTAACTGCTGCCTTACGTAACGGCTTACGTCCTATTATTGATGTTGATGAAGATATGAGTACGTATGCCCAATTTATGGATGCTGAACCATCTGTGGCACAAGTCGCGGCTGCATTGGCGGGTGTTTCAGTTGATCAAATTCGTAATGTCACATTGGCTTACGAACCAACTTGGGCAATTGGTTCTGGAGAAGCAGCGAGTGCAGACCAAGCGCAAAAAGCTGCTCATTTAATCAGACAAACATTGGCCAAGCTTTATTCACCAGTCATTGCAGAACAAGTTAGAATTTTATATGGTGGCTCTGTTACACCCGCAAATGCCCGAGAAATTATGCTCCAAGAAGATATTGATGGGGTGCTTGTCGGCACCGCAGCGTTGGATCCACAGAAGTTTTTGGAATTGGTAGCGATTGCCCATAACCCGACCATTCCTGATTTTGATACAGAAGAGGTTTAATCAACAATTATTTGGTCGTGATCCCACTATCAATTTTTGGCAAATTATCGCTGCTGTGTGATATAATAAACATGGTATAAAACCGAAAACCAAAGGAGAATAGACACATGTCTTTAATCACTGATATTATCGCACGCGAAGTCCTTGACTCACGTGGAAACCCTACACTTGAAGCTGAAGTTATCACAGAATTAGGTGGCTTTGGTCGTGGTATGGTGCCTTCTGGTGCTTCAACAGGTGAACACGAAGCTGTTGAATTGCGTGATGGCGACAAGTCACGTTTTTCAGGTAAGGGTACAACAAAGGCTGTTGCCAATGTTAACGATGTTATCGCAAAGGCATTGGTTGGTAAGTTTGATGTTACTGATCAACGCGCTATCGACCAAGCTATGATCGAATTGGACGGTACAGAAAACAAGGGTAAGCTGGGGGCCAACGCTATTTTGGCCGTTTCAATTGCTGCTGCCCGTGCTGCTGCTGATGAATTAGGTGTGCCTTTGTTCTCATACATTGGTGGTATGAACTCATACGTTTTGCCAACACCAATGATGAACGTTATCAACGGTGGCGCTCACTCAGCTAACAAAGTTGACTTCCAAGAATTCATGATTATGCCTGTTGGTGCCCCAACAGTTAAAGAAGCAATTCGCTATGGTTCAGAAACTTTCCACGCTTTGAAGAAATTATTGGAAGCTGACGGTAAGGCAACTTCAGTTGGTGATGAAGGTGGATTTGCCCCTGACTTTGCTGATAACGAAGAACCTTTGAAGTACTTGATTCGTGCGATTGAAGCTGCTGGTTACAAGCCAGGAAAAGATATTGCGATTGCTGTCGATGTTGCCTCATCAGAATTGTATGATGCAGAATCAAAGACATACAAGTTGCGTTGGTCAACAGGTGAAGAATTCACAACACCTGAATTTATCAAGTATCTTGAAGATTTGGCAGATCGTTACCCAATCATCTCAATCGAAGATCCTATTGATGAAAATGAATGGGAAGACTGGGCTACAATTACTGCTGAATTGGGCAAGAAAGTTCAATTGGTTGGTGATGACTTCTTCGTTACTAACACACAATACTTGGCTAAGGGTATCAAGATGGGTGCCGCTAACTCAATTTTGATCAAGGTTAACCAAATTGGTACTTTGACAGAAACTTTGGAAGCTATTGAAATGGCTAAAGAAGCTGGCTACACAGCTATTGTTTCACACCGCTCAGGTGAAACAGAAGATACAACAATTTCTGATTTGGTTGTTGCTACTAACGCTGGTCAAATCAAGACTGGTTCATTGTCACGTACTGACCGTATTGCAAAGTACAACCAATTGATCCGTATTGAAGAATTGTTGGACACAACTGCAAAGTATAAGGGTATCCACTCATTCTACAACTTGTCAGCTGATGCTCGCGAAGCAATTGAAAACAAGTAATTTAACTTTACTAAATCATCTCGTTAAGAGATGATTTTTTAGTATCTAAAAAATCAAAAAGGGTAAAACAATCATGGTATCAATAGATAATCTTTTAAAAACCACTCCGACTGACAATATGATCAAACGTTGTGAGTGGGTTAGCCACTATTCAGCCACTGACATGATGACAAAATATCATGATACTGAGTGGGGACAACCATTACGGGATAATGATGTTAAGTTATTTGAATTGCTCACTTTGGAAATATTTCAGGCTGGGTTAAGTTGGGAAATATCATTAAAAAAGCGCTCTGGATTGAACGAAGCTTTTTTTCATTTTGACGTTGACCGCGTCGCAAGTATGACGGAAGCTGATGTTTTGCGTCTGAAGCAAGATGAAAATATCATTCGTAATGGCTTAAAGATTGCGGCTACAATTAACAATGCTCGGATTATTCAACATTTGCAGGTTACTTTTGGTGGCCTATCTGAATATATGTGGCACTTCACTGATAATCAGACAATTAATCATCATATTACGCAACCATCAGAGATTGTCGCGCAGAATGCATTGTCTCAGCAGGTCGCTAAGGATATGAAAAAACAGGGGTTTAAATTTGCTGGTCCGGTGACGATATATTCTTATTTGCAAGCGATGGGTATTATTAACGACCATGAAGCGGCATGTGTTTTTAATCCAGAATGAGTGTCAGAATATTATTATGGTATTTTAATGATAATTGTAAACAATATCTTTACAAAAATATGTTAAACTAGCCAGAGAGGACACTTTTAATGGCGAAATTACAAGGTATTATTTTACTCAACTCAGGTGTTGCAGAATTACAAATTGTTGATGGCAGTGGTCATAAAATTGAAACTGTTAAACGAGAATACAGTGAAAATGATTTAGAGCTGAGGCACTTTTCAACCGAGGTCATGCAGCGTGCTTTATCCCAATTACAACGTTTTCAGCAGTTATTGCGGGATTACGATGTGACGACTGTTCGTCTATTTGGTAGTGAAAATTTGTCAAAAATGCCTAATGCTGTGTACTTTGTTGATCAGGTAGAAAATGTGACAGGATTAACAATGCGTTGGTTAAATGCTAACCAAGAAAATTACTACCGGCAATTAGCATTAAGGATGCATGAACAAAAAGTTTTAAGTGGCGGAAATGCTTTTGTTTTAGGTGTTAGTTCTACAAGAATAGATTTGTCATATTTTGAAAATGAACAGTTTAAATTTTCACAACATTCTGCTATTGGACCAGTTAGATTAACCCAATCAATTCGCAAAATGACAGCGGAAATCACACAAATTTCAGATCTTGTACCTGAATTTATTAATAGTAAACTTGCTGATTTTTGGCATATGTTACCACCTTTTCAACAAGCCGACAGTGTTGTTTTGTTAGGTGCTGATGTTTTAAACAACGTGTTTTTGGCGCATCAATCTTCAGTAACTATTACGAAAAAAGATGTTGAGAATCTAGTTGCAAATTTTACTCGTATGAATAATCAAGCAATTTCGGAAGAGTATACGATTGATAATAAAGATATTTGGATGATTTACATGGAAGCTGTATTAGTGCTCAATGTGATGTCTGCTGTCTCTGCCAAAAAGTTGCATATTAGTAATTTAACCGTATTGGATGGGTTAGTTGTTAAAGACACAACGGCGCAACAAGATATTATTACGGCGGCACGTGGGATTGCTGATCGTTACATGGTTGAGGATAAGCATCGTGAAATTGTTCTACAGTATGCATGGCGATTATTTGATCGGCTGAAAAAGATTCATCGTTTGGACCCGCGCGATCGTCTTTTGCTAGGGGTTGCTGCTTTGACACATGATGTTGGTAGTTTTATTAATTCACAGCGACATTACCAGTATTCGGAAGAAATATTGGAGGGAATTGACTTTCATGGCTTGTCGACGTCGGAACAACGCATGATTGCAGCCATAGCACGCTACCATAGCGCTGAAACACCGGACAATGCTTTACGTGCCACCAATGAATTTTCCCCAAGGCAACGTATCCGAATTGCTAAGATGGCCGCGCTGCTAAGATTAGCAGATGCGTTGGATGATAGCCGCTTGCAAAAAATTACCAAATTAACGGTGTCTGTGCAAGCAGAGAAAGTTGTTGTGACAGGACACACACCGTTAGATTTGCAATTAGAAATTTATGTTTTCACTAAAAAAGCAAGATTTTTTGAGGCAGTGTTTGGCATGCCGATTGTATTGAAACGACAAGGGAAGAGAGGCTAGGCAACGATTATGAGTGAATTAAAATTACCCAAGTACTATGTCAATCGAGAAGTAAGTTGGTTAGCGTTCAATGACCGTGTTTTAGAGGAAGCAAGAGATACTCAAAATCCATTATTAGAACGAGCCAAGTTTTTAGCTATCACGCAAAAAAATATGGATGAGTGGTTCATGGTGCGTGTAGCGAGTCTACAGCAGCAATTTTTTGTTGGCCATGACAAACCTGATGCAGCTGGACTACTGCCCAAAGAACAGCTAGACATTATTTCTGAAGCAGCTGGAGAACAAATTAAAAACCAGTACCAAGTATTAAATCGCAGTATTTTACCAGCACTCAAACGAAATGGTTATGAGTTAAAGCATGCAGATGATTTAAGTGCCGAACAGTTAAGCTTTTTGAAGCGTTTTTTTGATGAGGAACTGTTGCCGGTTTTAACGCCAATGGCAATTGACAGCACGCGCCCGTTTCCATTTTTGGCAAATGATACGTTAAACATTGGTGTTCGCTTAAAAAAAGACGATGAAAAATCAGAAAAGCATATAGCTGTCTTGCAGGTCCCAACAACATCAGGACGTGTGATTGCATTGCCAGAGTCTAATCAAGTCATTTTGATCGAAGAAGTCGTCCAGCAGTTTCTTGATGCACTATTTCAAGGCTATACGATTAAAGAGTCAACGGTCTTCCATATTTTGCGTGATATGGAACTAGACGTCGCTGATGATGAAGATACGCCAAACATTTTGCAGGAAGTACAAAGTAAATTGCAAGAACGTGAGCGTGGTCGCGTTATTCGCGTCATTGTTAGTGCCAATACAAGCAAAACGTTGATGAATAAGCTAATTAAAGCATTAGAAGTACCAGATGAACGTGTGTATGATGTGAATGGCGCAATCGATTTAACGTTTTTAGATGCTTGGCTTAAATTAATTGATGCCCCCACGCTAGAGTTTTCACATTTTAAAGGCTATGAAAATCCTGATTTGGTACCCGAAAAAATGTTTGCCAGTATTAAACAACGTGATTATCTATTGCACCATCCTTATGACACTTTCAAACCAGTGGTGCAGTTTATTCAAACGGCTGCTCGCGATGAAAATGTTTTGGCAATTAAAATGACGCTCTATCGTGTTTCAGGTAATTCACCAATCATCAAAGCATTGGCAGACGCAGCGCAACAAGGAAAACAAGTGACTGTGCTAGTTGAAATTAAAGCCCGCTTTGATGAAGAAAATAATGTTCACTGGGCGAGGGAATTAGAGCAAAAAGGTGTTCATGTTGTCTATGGCTTGCGTGGTTTAAAAGTTCATGCCAAAGTTGCCTTGGTGGTTCGTCGGGAAGATGATACCATTCGACGGTATGTCCATCTAGGAACCGGTAATTATAATGATGTGACAGCTAATTTTTATACAGATCTTGGCTTGTTTACCAGTGATGGTGAGTTGGGGGCAGATGTGGCTTCTATTTTCAACATTTTGACTGGCTATTCAGATCCTGTGTATTTCCACCAATTGCACATGTCGCCGGAAGGTATTCGCGAGTTTATTTACGACAAAATTCACGTTGAAATGGCCAATGCAAAAGCTGGCAAACCAGCAGGCATTAAAATGAAATTTAACTCACTTTCAGATGAACACATGATTCGACATTTATATGAAGCCAGTGAAGCTGGTGTGCCAGTTGAATTAATTGTCCGCGGTATTGTGATGTTGCGTGTCGGGATTCCAAAAATTAGTGATAAAATTGAAGTGCATTCAATTGTTGGTCGTTTTTTGGAGCATAGTCGC
This sequence comes from Leuconostoc sp. S50, assembly GCF_016624925.1. Classification (NCBI taxonomy): domain Bacteria; kingdom Bacillati; phylum Bacillota; class Bacilli; order Lactobacillales; family Lactobacillaceae; genus Leuconostoc; species Leuconostoc sp. S50. The sequence continues at coordinate 50,060 of NZ_JACVUE010000008.1, forward strand.
ATTTATAGTTTTGAAAATGATGGCAATCCAGAAGTTTACCTATCATCAGCGGATTTGATGACTAGAAATTTGGACCGTCGAGTAGAGTTGTTGTTTCCTATTAAGAACCTTACCCTTCGACAACGTGTCTTATCAATTTTCAAAACCATGTGGGAAGACAACGTTAAAACGCGTGTTTTACAAGACGATGGTGTGTTTGAAAAAATAGATCGACGCGGTTTGTCAGCCAGCAACTCCCAAGAATTTTTTATTGCGGCTTCATTGGCAGAACAAATTGAATTACAACAACGTGAAGAGGCGTTACATCGGCGCCGAGATTTTGAACCAATTAATAATCCATTTACAGGGGAGGAAGTATGACAATACTAGCGGTGATAGATCTAGGATCTAACTCAGTCCGTATGACGATTAGTAAGTACCATCAGGATGGTCACTATGAGGTTTTGGAGCGTTATCAAGAAATGGTGCGTTTGTCCGAAGGCATGGGCGAGGATAAAATTTTGCAGCCCGAAGCTATTGCACGAACACTAGACGCGCTTAAACATTTTAAAAAAGCGTTATCAGTTTATCCTGAGGCCGACATCAATGTTAGGGCAGTAGCGACGGCTGCAGTGCGTCAGGCGGCTAATCAAGATGAATTTCTAGTAGCATTTAAGAACACAATGGTGTGGCCGTTGGAAGTATTAACTGGTGAACAGGAAGCGCATTTTGATTACGTTGGTATTGTTAATACGCTTAACATCAACGATGCCTTGATACTAGATACTGGTGGCGCTTCGGCCGAGTTAGTGCTAGTCAGAAACAAGGAAGCGTTACATGAAGTGAGTTTGCCCATTGGCGCTGTCACAATTAGTGAAGGTTACCTAGAAAAAGATATCGTGAGCGCTGCTTCATTATTTGAAGCCACTGTCGCCTTACGGCGAATGTTTGGTGATGTCTCATGGCTAAATGAGGCAGCAAATTTACCTTTGGTTGCGCTAGGGGGCAGCAATAGAACATTAGCAAAGATTTCGCGTCGACAAAAGAAGATTGTTGATTTACCAGTTCATGGCTACCATTTGAGCACGCAAGATGCTACTGCAATTTATCAGATGATTTTAAGCAAAGATCTAGATGAACGCAAAAAAATGGCTGGTTTAGCTAAAGAACGTGGGGACATTATTATTGGTGGGTTACTACCTTTGATGGAATTACTGATTCTGTTGAGCGGCCAGCAAGTCATTTTCTCTCAGTCTGGGCTACGTGAAGGAATTTTATTTGAAACGATCAAACGTGAAACTGGACATGATGTCATAGCGCCAGAGCCGGCAGCCATGACAATTGATTAATAAAAAAGCTGATACTGTATCAACAGTATCAGCTTTTTTTGCTACAAAATTATATCAGAGCATTTATAATGATCCACCCGGGAGTCGAACCCGGATTTCAAGAACCGGAATCTTGCGTGCGATCCATTACACTAGCGGATCATAACTATTTAATTATAGCCTATTTGACCGGAATTTCAAAGAAAGTTATGTCACCAATATCAAACACAATATTCCCGGCAAATTGATTCGTCAGTGTATTTTGAAAGCTAGGCAGTCCTTCTTCAGACACAGGGACGATTAAATGAACGTTTTCATCGTAATTTGTGCTCATAATTTGATAGTCATTTTGTGTTAACCAGTAAGTTAGGCTATCAACGTGCTTGTAGGCAATTGTAATAGTCACTTGATGCAACGCTAGTCGTTCGACAAAGCCAGCTGCTTTCAACCCGTCTGCTGTTGTGCTAGCATAAGCACGAATTAAGCCCCCAGCCCCTAGCTTGACACCGCCAAAATAACGCGTCACAACCGCCACAACGTCGTGAATTTTATTTTTCTGGAGGACCTCTAACATTGGTACACCGGCCGTACCATTAGGTTCACCATTGTCACTAAAACGTTGTATTTGATCTTGATCACCTAGCATATAGGCAAAAACGTTATGGTTGGCTTTGTAATGTTGCTTGTTGATTTGTGCAATAAATAAGCGTGCTTCTTCTTCAGAATTAATTCGCGCAACATTCAAGATAAAGCGAGATTTTTTAATAACTTGGTCCCAAGTATATATTTTTGGGAAAATTGTGAAGTAATGTTCCATACATCGTATTATACAGTATGGAAATAGAAAATCTCTACGGGAGGCAGTTAGTCTGTCCAAAAATAGATCATAGTTTAGGAGACGTGAGGACAGCATTTCAGGGAGGTGTTTGCCAACGTTGTAACCAAAAACTAGTATCACCATTACCCAATGATGCATTTTATTGTCGCGCCTGCCTGACGCTTGGTCGTGTTAGTTCATTAGATAATTTAATCTCTTTGCCTGAACCCAATCAATTTAATGGGAAAGTGGTATTAAGTTGGACAGGGACTTTAACTAGTCAACAGCAAAAAGTTAGTGAAGATTTATTGACCACTTTAGCACTGCAACGAGAACATTTAGTGTGGGCTGTGACGGGTGCGGGCAAAACAGAAATGTTATTTCCGCTTATTTATCGCGCTTTGCAGCAAAAACTGCGCATCGGCATTGTTGCACCGCGCGTTGATGTTATTGTTGAATTATCACCGCGATTACGTGCTGCATTTGCTCAAACGGACATGGTGACGTTATATGGGGAACAGACTGATTGTTATCGGTATACTCAACTTGTATTGGCAACCACACACCAACTCTTAAGATTTAGACAAGCCTTTGATGTCCTAATTATTGATGAAGTTGATAGTTTTCCATTTGCTGGTAATGAGATGCTAATGCATGCTGTGAAAAATGCCGTTAAAGTTCGTCATACGATGATTTATCTGACCGCAACACCAACTAGAGAACTAAAAAAGCGGATTAAGAAAGGGTTACCAGTCTCGTATTTGCCACTACGATTTCATCAACATTTGTTACCAGAAATTCAATTAGCGCGACTCAGTAATTGGCGTAAAAAACTACCAAGAAAGTTTCGAAAACAGCTTAGTTACTTAGTTGAGACGAATAAACGATTTTTGGTTTTTGTGCCTAAAGTGTCAGATTTAAAACCTGTACAAGAAAATATCAGGCGGTGGTTTCCAAGAATGCATGGTGATTTTGTGCATGCCAATGATAAACATCGACAAGAAAAAGTACAAGGTATGCGCAATGAAAATTTACAATATCTTGTCACGACAACAATACTTGAACGTGGTGTGACTTTTCCTGGTATTGATGTCATCATTTTGGGCGCTGATGATGAAATGTTTACCGAAAATGCTTTGGTCCAAATTGCTGGACGCGTTGGTAGAAAATCTGATTGTCCCACTGGTCTTGTACTGGCCTACGTTGAGCATGTGACATTAAAAGTCAAAGCTGGCCAACGTCAAATTATACAACTCAATCGTTTGGGGGAGAAATTGCGTGAATCAATCTAGAAAGTTGTGTCAACTATGTAGTTTGCCTTTGACAGAGGATCAATCATTTTTATCGTTGTTGGGAATAATGTCTACCGATTCAAATAATCTGTGCGACGATTGTTGTAACCAATTGGTACTTATTAATGATACATTTTGTCCAAACTGTGGCAGATTACAAGCGACATCAGAAATGTGTTTTGATTGTATTCGCTGGCAAAATAAAGGCTATCCGCTATTGGAACATCGGGCAATTTACCAATATAATGATGTTATGAAAACCTATATGCAGCAATATAAGTTTAATGGCGATTTTTTATTAAAAGATTTATTTAATCACGACTTAATCCGACTGATTGATAATAGTGACAAGGATATTGTTGTACCAATTCCAGTCAGTCACTATACTATGCAAACGCGTGGGTTTAATCAAGTTAGTGGCATGCTGAATGGGCAAACTTTATCCGATATACTTTCTATTACTGCAAGCAAAAAAGATCATCAATCACAATTTGGACGACGCGAGCGTATGAACCGTCAACAGCCTTTTGCCCTCAATGTATCAAGCCAATTAGTCTTGGACCAGCGTATTTTGTTAGTGGATGACGTCTACACAACCGGCAATACAATGTACCACGCAGCTAATTTGCTTTATCAGGCGGGCGCAAAAACTGTCAAAAGTATTTCATTGGCCCGTTAAAAATGAAAAAATGGTGAATTTTACAGAAAACGCTTACAGTTGTGATATAATGTAGTTAGCAACAAGATAAAAACCACGCTGAATTTGATGATACTTAGATTATTATCATAATAAAGCGTGTATGGAGGAATTTATTATGTTAGATTATAATGTACGTGGTGAAAACATCGAAGTAACAGACGCAATCCGTGACTATGTTGAGAAGCGTTTAACGAAATTGAATCGCTATATTGAAGAAAGTGCAAAAGCAAATGTCAATTTACGCACATATCGTTCGGATAACTCTGGTAAAGTAGAAGTCACAATCGTATTACCATACGTAGTGTTGCGAGCTGAAGATACAAATGCTGATATGTATGCAGCAGTAGATAATGTATCTGAAAAGATTGAACGCCAAATTCGTAAGTATAAGACAAAAATTAACCGTAAGTCACGTGAAACAGGCTTCAAGGGTATTGATTCACATGACGAAATTCCTGAGACGGACGTTGATGATTCGGCATTACAAATTGTACGTACAAAGCAGGTTGATTTAAAGCCAATGTCACCTGAAGAGGCAGCGCTGCAAATGGATTTGCTAGAACATGATTTCTTTATCTTTAAAGATGCTGAATCTAACACAGACTCAGTTATCTACAAGCGAACAGATGGTAAGTATGGTTTGCTTGAAACAGCTGAATAAGGACACACAAATTGCCAGCTATCACTGAAAGTGATTTCATATAGTTCAGCTTTAACCAGCTGTGCTATATTACTTTCAATGTAGCTGGTTTTAAATTAATTGTTATATGAAAGGTATATCTCATGAAAACAATTCAAATTGGTAGTACAAATCTGACGACAAGTGCAGTTGCCTTGGGCGTCATGAGAATTGCCGATAAAACATCAGAAGAAGCCCAAAAAATTGTTGAAACAGCAATAGCATCCGGAATTAATTTTTTTGATACAGCTGATATTTATGGTAGTGGTCAATCATCCATTGTTTTTGGTAAAGCAATGAAAGATGCGGGTGTCAAGCGTGATAAAATTTTTATACAGTCAAAAGCTGGTATTATTTTACCCAACGGTCAAATCAACGGGGATGGTGAAACAGGACCGCGCTTTGATTTTAGTTATGATCATCTGATTGCTAGCGTTGATATTGAGTTAGAACGTTTACAAACTGATTATCTTGATACATTTTTGCTGCATCGGCCAGATACATTAGTTGACATTAATGAGTTAGCACGTGCTTTCACCGACTTGAAAACCGCTGGGAAAGTACACCATTTTGGTGTTTCTAACATGAATCCTTACCAAATTGCGCTGATTCAAAATGCTTTAGGAGAGGAAAAGCTGCAAATTGACCAACTACAATTTGGCATAATGCACACTAATATGATTGATTCTGAATTGCACGTTAATATGAATGACGCAGCCAGTGTTGATCATGATGGCGGTATTCTATCTTACACGAGGTTACACAATCTGACCATTCAAGCTTGGTCACCATTCCAATTTGGATTTTTTGAAGGTGTTTTCATTGATAATGAAAAGTTTCCAGAACTTAATCAAACGGTAAAAAAGTTGGCTAGCAAATATGATGTATCAAAAAGCGCTATTGCTGTTGCCTGGATTTTGCATCATCCGGCCAATATGCAAGTTATAATTGGTTCAATGACGCCAAGCCGTATTATTGATATGACGAAGCTTGATTTTCAGTTGACCAATCAGGAATGGTATGACGTCTATATGGCGGCAGGGAATACTTTGCCATAATTTCTTTAAAAATGATAAAACTTTATAAAGTTATCCACAAGGCCACTTCAATCTCGTATGCTATTAGTAGCAGAGTTTAAGATGAAGAGGTTTTTTATGTTGGGTTGGCAAGCGGTGTTGGGAAATAAACGTATATTGGGAAAGTGGCTAGTAGCAGTGGTTTTGCCTGTCTTACTGATTGGCGGCTATTTGGGGGCAACTAGTCACAGTAATCAGAAAACAGACCGTCTAGTCGTAGCGGTAATAAACCAAGATAAGGCAGCATCCTTGAATGGTAAAAATCAGCGATTTGGCGACACGTTGCAGCAACAGTTAAAGGAAAGTAAGCATTTCAAAACAAGTACTTATCAATCAACTTGGGCAGCAAAGCTGGCGCTAAAGCAAGGGCGTATTAGCGCGATGATTGAAATTCCTACTTCATTAACGACGCAATTAGCAGATTATAAAAAGAGTGGCAAATCAGGCACGGTCAATGTTACTGTTGCAACGGGAAATAGTCAATATGCGACGCAATACATTGAAGATCAAATCAACGCAATAGTTGCGATAGCGAATAATAAGTTGTCTTTGGGCAATACAAGTGATTCCACGTTATCGAAGCTAAGTTCACAAAGTCAAAATCTAGCAAAGCAAACAAAAGACTTACAAACTAATTTGCAAGCGGTAGGCAATAGCATTGATGCTGATGCCGCAAATGATTTACAGTCTAATGCGGCTGATTTGATCACGGATTTGTCTACCTATTCCGCGCAATTAAATGATGCTGTTAATGCGGGTGATAAAACGAAAATTCAGTCCTTGGCAGTAGAAATTAATAATATTTCATACAAAATGCAGACGACAATTGCTGGTGGCATAGGCAGTCTTGCCACCAATTTAAGCAGCACCAAAGCATTGAGCGACCAGTCAGGCGTTATTCAATCGAGTGCCAAAAATATCAACAGTGGACAGCAAGAAATTTCAAGCCAACTGAAATCGTTATTGAGTAATCAGCCAGACAAAAATACGGCGCTGACGCAAATGCTCATGTTAAAAACGACTGACATCAAGCCAATAAAAACGCAGGGACAAGTTTTGATGGCGTCATTGTTAGTCGTTGGTGTTTCTATGATGTCTGTGCTGTTTGGACTACTATTGCCAGTTAAGCCAACTAAAACAGACGCTTTGGCATTAGAACAATGGTGGGAAAACTTTCAAATTGGTGGTTTGCTAAGCATTTTAGGTAGCATTTTGATGGTAGGCAGCGCTTTCCTTTGGCATGTGAACATCGGTAACTTTTGGTATTTGACTGGCATCACATTATTGAGTCAATGGAGCATGATGAGTTTAGTTTGGTTCCTGAAGCAGTGGTTAGGCCAATCTGGCTGGTGGCTGTCAACTGTACTATTAGCTATCCAAACTGTCTTTGTTGTGCCTAATGATCCAATTCTTTTACAGGATTCAATTTTTGCATTTATAAGACCATTTTGGCCATTGTCAGCTTTGAAAAATGCAGTCAATTCACTTGTTTTTGGCGGTAATGATATTGAGCCAAACGTCATGATTTTGATTATATGGCTTTTGGCACTGACTATTTTACTTGTGACATATTACCGTGTAAAACAACGCAAAAATTTGAAACAAGCATTAAACGTATAAAAAAGACGATACATGGCATTGCTGATGTATCGTCTTTTTGAGTTGATTTATTCAATTAAAACACGGTTGTATCGTCGTTAAAGTTAATAATATCAGCCTGTTCATCAGTTGATAGGTCTAGCTGCATAACTGCGCCATTCGTAACACTAATAGCTGACAAGTCATGTCTGCCAAAATATTCGGCAATAGCACGAATAGTTGTGCCATGTGAGACGAGGAGAATATTGTCACCATCATGGTGATGATTCAGCAAGTCATTAAAACCATGCTTAACACGTTCTAGGAACGCTTCATGATTTTCAGCTAGATTGAAAGGATCGGCTTCAGCCATGACGTTCATCGCATCAGCCATGCTATATCGCGTGATAACATCTGAAAAATTACTAAATTGGTCTTTTTTATAGGCACCTAACGTCGTGAGCACAATCTCACCGCTAACACCTTCAAAAGCACCAAAATTTTCTTCTCGGAAATCAGGAAGTTGCGTTGGATCTGAAAAATCAGACTTCTTATTGTTAGCTAAAATGTAGCGTGCGGTATGAATGGCTCGTGTTAAATCTGATGAGTAAGCACCATCGAAATGAACATTGGCTAATCGTGTACCGGCATGATAGCCATCTTGAATGCCCTTTTCAGTCAGAGGGGCATCAGACCATCCTTGAAAACGGTGTAAAAAGTTAAAATAAGTCTCACCATGGCGCACCATGTAGATATGGACTGACATACTGTTCCTCCTCAATATAATAATTCTATTTTACCATAATCACGAAAAATTAAATTAGTGATAAAGTAAAGATTACCCACCAATCAAAAAAACGAGTATTTTGTACTCGTTTTCGACTAATCAATGATTCGATAATTCACTCTCAGATTGTGACTCAGATTCAAGCTCTTCATCATCGAAAATGCCGTTACTATTAACATCCTCTTTGGGTGTGGGTAGTTCTTTTACAATGAATTCAGATATATAAGCATTATCATAATCAAGTGCTGTTAGCTGGAAGTTGGCAACAGTCATGGTATCACCCGCACGGAATTCGGGATCGTGATTTAAGACATACCCGGTTAATGTCACTGCATCATCATTTTCTAGTTCTTTGATATTTTTATCAAAGTAGCGCTCGAAGTCGTAAAGGGTCATCTTACCAGAAACTTTGAAACGATGATCACCAAGTTTTTCAATATAATCATCTGATACATCATCTATTTCGTCACGAACTGTACCAAATAGTTCTTCATAAATATCCTTATCAGTAATTAAACCAGAAGTACCACCGTATTCATCGACAACAATGGCAATAGGTGAACGTTTGATAATCATTTCATCCATGACGTCGTGTAAGTCCATATTTTCGGGTACGGCGGGGATGTCACGCATAATCTTTGAAACAGGGTCCGATGACTTAATACGTGCTTGACGGACAAGATCATAGTTAAAGACATAGCCTAACACTTTATCTTTGTCATTGTCCGCAACAACTGGAAAACGTGAATAACGTTCTTGCAAGTATAAATTAACACCTTCTGCGATAGAGGCTTTAACATCAATGACTGTCATTGATGTGCGATCAATCATGATATCAACAGCAACTTTATCGTTCATTTCAAAAGCACGTTGCATGAAGGTTAAATCTTCTTCATCTAATTCACCAGCTGCTGCTGCGTTTTTAGACAATGATAAAATTTCGGTTTGAGAATATATGTCTTCTTCGCCGTCAGTTTTAAATCCTAATAAATGTGTAATACCGTTTGATAAATGATCTAATACCCATATTAGGGGAAATAATGTGATATGAAAGAAGCGAACTGGTCGAACAATGAATAGTAAGACTTTTACAGGCGATTCAATCGCAATATTTTTAGGTACAAGGTCTGTAAACACAGCATGGACAATAGTGAAGATAATCATGGCTGCGACTGAGGCAACTGCGTGAGCATATTCAGCAGGAATAATACCTGATTTGAGAATGATGTCAGCAACAGTTTCTTCACCAATCCAACCTAAAATCAAACTTGTTAATGTGATCCCGACTTGCGCTGTCGAGAGATATTCAGTCAGGTGTGTCACCATGTGAATGGCGTTACTGATGTTACGGGAAGGCTTATCACGATCTTCCTGTAAAACCTTTAAAGCGCTTAGTCGCACCTTAACCAATGAATATTCCGTTAAAGTAAACAGAATAGCTAACAACAAGACCACCAAAATAACAAAAAAGTTGATGATCAAAGACGGACCAGAATCCAAATTCGTAAACCTCTTTTCTTATATACTAAGAGTTATTATACCAAAAAAAGTCGTCATACGGTGATTTTTATCGCTTCTTAAAATTTAACGAATGATTAAGTTTGAAGGTGCAATTGGGGTAGATAAAGGCGAACAAAAATCAGCTTAATGATTTCTTTAAAATTTAAATTTCACAAACAAAACGCCTTAATGCATAACGCATCTATCGTTTTTATTAAATTATTTCACAGTACTGCGATTCAGAAAAAGCCTTATATGTCAACGTTTTCAATGTTCGTGGTAGGCGCTTGTGAATTTTATTAATTTGTTTAGCTTGTGAATTAAGCTATGACTTGATTTTATCGAACAAATGTTTGTGAAGACAGTTTTGGTCCTTGTAGAATTATCGAATTGCGGTAAACTATTAATCAACAGTTCTAACTAAAACTAAACAGAATAATGGATATAAATGTGAGGTACGCGTCATGGAAAAAGTAACAATTTATACAAAATATAACTGTGTGCAATGCAAAATGACGAAAAAGTTTTTAGAGGCGCAGGGTATTGCTTTTAAAGAAGTTAACATTGAAGAAGAGACACAATATGTTGATGAATTGAAGGCTAATGGTTATCGACAAACGCCAGTTGTTGCTATTGAGGGTATGCCATCATTTTCTGGCTTCCGTCCAGATGTGCTCAAAAAAATATCTGCTTAATTCAAGCCGTATTCCGAGCATCTTGCGACGCAGCCGCAATGATGCTTTTTTATTAGATTATTTTGTAAAATAAGCAGTAAAAATATGAAACAAAAAAGAGGATAGCGTTATGCCATTGAAGACATTAGATATTGATAAAGTTACTTACTTTGATTTAAACAATCAAATCAACATCCCAAAGAACAACCAAATTCAAATTGAAAAGGATCAGGAGGCGCTTGATGCATTTTTAACTGAGAATGTCTGGCCAAATGTACTTAAATTTGACTCGTTGTCACAAAGATTTGAGTGGCTTTTTGACAATGATTTTTTGGAGCGTAGTTTTATTGAAAAATATCGAATGCCTTTTATTGAAGAACTATATGCCTACCTTGACAGTGTGCATTTTAACTTCAAGTCATTTATGGCTGCCTTTAAATTCTATAATCAATATGCCTTGAAAACTAACGATGGGGAACACTATGTGGAAACCTATGTTGATCGTGTCGCTATGAATGCATTGTACTACGCGGATGGCAATGAAGCTTTAGCATTACGATTGGCTGATGAAATGATTCACCAACGATATCAACCGGCAACACCTTCCTTTTTAAATGCAGGACGTGCGCGTCGTGGTGAATTGGTGTCATGTTTTGTGATACAAACATCAGACGATATGAACTCAATTGGCCGAACAATAAACTCTGCACTACAGTTATCAAAAATGGGTGGTGGCGTTGGCATTAATGTTTCTAACGTTCGTGAAGCTGGTGCACCAGTAATGGGCATTGCAAATGCTGCAGGCGGCGTTGTACCAATCATGAAATTACTTGAAGATTCCTTTACTTTTTCATCACAGGTTGGTGCACGACAAGGCGCTGGTGTTGTTTATTTATCAGTCTTTCATCCCGATATTTTGGCATTTTTGTCAACTAAAAAAGAAAATGCGGATGAAAAAATCCGTGTTAAGACCTTGTCACTTGGTTTAACTGTTCCAGATAAGTTTTATGAATTGGTCAAAGAAAATCAACCAATGTATCTTTTTAGCCCAGAAGACATTGAAAAAGTCTATGGTGTGCCATTCAACTATGTTGATATTACAGGTGAATACGATAATATGGTTGCTAATGAAGCGATTCGTAAATATCGCATTGACCCTCGTATGCTAGAAGAAGAAATCTCTAAGCTGCAGCAAGAATCAGGTTACCCTTATATTATTAATCTTGATACTGCAAATAAAACTAATCCAGTTAAAGGGAAGATAGTGTCTTCAAATTTGTGTTCCGAAATCTTGCAGGTCCAAACGCCATCAGATTTGAACAATGAGCAGCAATATACAAAGCTTGGATCAGACATCAGTTGTAACTTGGGTTCAATCAATATTGTCAACATGATGCAGACTAATAATTTTGAGGAATCTGTTGATACAATGGTGCGTGCCTTGACTTTTGTCTCTGACTCATCAAATCTAGATGTCGTGCCTTCTGTTGCGTTAGGTAATCGTGAGAAGCATGCGATTGGATTGGGTGCCATGGGCTTGGCTGCCTACTTCGCACAAAATAAAATGTACTATGGTGACGAAGAGGCATTGGACTTTACATCTACATTCTTTATGACGCTTAATTATTACTCAATCAAGTCATCTATGAAAATTGCCAAAGAACGTCATGAACAATTCTTTGAATTTGATCAATCAACGTATGCAAGTGGTGATTATTTCAACACATACTTAGAAAAAGATTGGACACCAAAAACAGCGAAAGTTCAAGAAGCGTTTTCAGAGCATCACTTACCCACTAAGCACGACTGGGCTGAATTACGAGACAATGTGATGAAGTATGGCATGTACCATGCTTATCGTCATGCGATCGCACCAACTGGTTCTATTTCTTATGTTAATGATACAACAGCTTCTCTGTTGCCGATTGTTAATCGTATTGAAGAACGACAAGAGGGTATGATTGGGAAAGTGTATTATCCTGCACCAGGATTGAGCAATGAAACAATGCCTTATTATATCTCAGCCTACGATACTGATATGAGAAAAGTAATTGACGTTTACGCGGCTGCGCAAGAGCATATTGATCAAGGCATGGCGTTAACATTCTTTATGCGGTCAACATTGTCAGATGATTTGTATGAATGGAAAAAGGGTCGTACAGATAAAATGACAACACGTGATTTGACTATTTTACGTCATTATGCGTTTAATAAAGGCCTGAAGTCAATTTATTATGTTCGAACATTTACTGATGATAATCAGGAATCTGGTGTGAGTGAGTGCGAAAGTTGCTCAATTTAGAGATTAAAAGATATTGCGCAGCAAATAATAACGATAAAAGATTCTGGATGAGAGTTGAATGACACACATTAATTTATTATATGCCTCAACAGAAGGTAATACGAAATCATTTGTTGAAAAGCTTAAAAAAGTTGCTATCGAACAAGGAGATACTCTGAACGCTCGCTTAATTGGTGATGAAACAGAGTATGCTAATGAAACGGAACCCTTTTTTGCACTCGTACCAACGTATTTAACTGGTGGAACCGGTACAGGACCGGAAGTAACTGAGATTTTTACTAACGCGTTGGGCGAATATATTGATTTTGGCAATAATGCACGTTATTTAAAAGGTGTTGTTGGGTCAGGTAATCGCAATTTCAATGTTCAATTCAATTTGACAGCTATCCGTTACTCCGAAAAATACAATGTACCAATGATTGCTGCTTACGAGTTACGTGGTAGTGTTTTTGATGCTAAAATAATATATAATAAAATAAAACGTAATATTGGAGAACAATAATGGCACATATTAATAATGGATCATACACAGCAATTAACTGGAACAATATCGAAGACGAGTTGGATAAAGCAACGTGGGAAAAGTTAACCCAACAATTTTGGCTAGATACACGTATTCCGATTTCCAACGACTTGAAGCATTGGCGTGGTAATATGTCTGATCAAGAGCGTGAAACGATGAATTTAGTGTTTGGTGGCTTAACAACACTAGATACGCTTCAGTCACAAGATGGTATGGCGCAACTTAAATTAGATGCTATCAACCAGAAGGAAGAGGCGGTGTTAAACAATATTCAATTTATGGAATCTGTTCATGCAAAGTCATACTCTTCCATTTTTGAAACGCTAAATGAAAAAGCTGAAATTGAGAAAATTTTTGATTGGGCTGATACCGACGAATTTTTGCAGTTTAAAGCACACCGAATTAACGATATTTACCAAACAGGCACAGCTTTGCAGAAGAAAATTGCTTCTGTATTTCTAGAAACATTCTTATTCTATTCAGGATTTTATACACCATTATACTTCTTGGGACATAATAAAATGTTGAATGTCGCTGAAATTATTAAATTAATTATTCGCGATGAGTCAGTGCATGGCACTTATATTGGGTATAAATTCCAGATTGGATTTAATCAATTATCGGAAGAAGAACAAACAGAACTACAAACGTGGATGTACAATTTACTTTATGAATTATACGAAAATGAAGAAAAGTACACACACGAATTGTACGATGAAATTGGTTGGACAGAACAAGTTTTGACATTCTTGCGTTATAATGCAAACAAAGCGTTAATGAATTTGGGTCAAGAACCAATGTTTCCTGATGGCGCAGATGATGTGAATCCCGTTGTTATGAACGGGCTTTCAACCTCAACAGCTAACCATGATTTCTTTTCTGGTGTTGGAAATGGCTATCTACTTGGTGAAGTTGAAGCTTTGGATGATGATGATTATAAGAAGTGGTTATAAGACCAAAAAAAAATCGCGCAAGCGATTTTTTTATATTTCTTCATGTTCGAATATTGATATTTTGGTGAGTCGCTTGGCTAGTGGAGAATACAGAGAAGCGGCTAGGATCACCCACGCGTAGGCAAATAGTACACTGGCAACTGTGTCACTTAAATAGTTCGCGCTAAAGTATAAACGTGACAATAATGACATAAGTCCTACTAGAGTGATAGCCCATCCACTAATCAACTGACTCCTTGAAGAAGTTATATTGGGTATAACAAGTAGCAATAAAATGAAGATAGCTGTAAAAATTCCAAATATGTGCAGGCTTGGAAAGGAATAACCCGTATCACTCAGCAGATGTCCGATTGGTCGATTCCGTTCTACTAATTGGCATACAACGAAAGCTAAAAATTCACCAAGGACAATGGTCAGCACAGACCATATAGCTGGAATTCGAAGGCCGGCCACAAGTAATACACCAGCTAAAATAAAAATATAAATTAAATCAACAACTGGAGACCCAAGAAATGAAAAAATCGACATAACGATGTCATTTAATCCTGTTTGGGTTGTTGACATAAAGTATCGAATACCATCATCTATACCAATCGGTATGATAAAATTAATTTTGACAAAAATCGTTAGTAAAATTGCCAATACGACGAATAGAATCGCGCGCCGTATTTGTTTGTTTTTAACGGAAATAATCATGCAACTAATCTCCAAAATATCTTTTTCTATATTCTTCTAGTATAAAGGAAATCACATGCGAATTACAATACTATCAACAAGTGATACCCACGGATTTGTCACACCTACTGATTTCAAGCAGCGTGATGATATGCATCAGCCATTTGGTTTTTCGCGTGCAGCACAAGTTGTTGCTAATGCACGCCTCCAAGAAGCTGACGATGAAATTGTGATTGCGATTGAAAATGGTGATTTTATTCAAGGTTCTCCCTTGACTAACTTCATTGCTCAAAAGGCACAGCGATTTATACCTGTGTATCAAGAAATTTATGATTCGGTAGGATTCGATGCCAGAGTATTAGGAAACCATGAGTTTAATTTTGGTGTTGACTATTTAAAGGCGACTGAAAGCGACAAAGACGTCATAAATTCTAACCTATTAAAAGCAAATGGCGATCCTTTCATGGGGAAACCTTATAAAATTGTGCATCGCAAGGGGGTTAAAATTGCTATTTTGGGTTTGACAACGGCATATATTCCACATTGGGAACAACAATCAAACATTGCCGGTATTTTATTTAATGATCCTGTTGCTGTTGCAAAAAAATGGGTACCAAAACTCCGAGAACTGGCTGATATTGTAATTGTTTCCTACCATGGCGGTTTAGAACGTGATCCATTGTCCGGGGAACTAACAGAAACGGATCGGGGTGAAAATCAGGGTTATGAATTGATGCGTGACGTGCCTGGCATTGACGCCTTAATTACTGGTCATCAGCATCGTCGTCTTGCTGGAAAAGTAAATGGCGTACCTTTTACGCAACCTGGGTATCGCGGTTCAGATGTGGGTTGTATCCATCTTGATTTACAGAATCAAATAAGTGATGCATCATTGATTCAGACAGCAACAAGTGTACCCCAACAAGAAGTGATGTCGGCAGTTGATACTGCACAACAGGCGACGGAACAATATTTAGATAAGCCATTGGGGCATCTTACCCAATCAGCGAAATTTGCTGACCCTTTTGCGGCAAGACGAGATAATCATCCATATATTCAATTAATTAATCGCATTGCGTCTGAACGTTTAGGGGTAGATATTGTAGCCAATGCTATCTTCAATGATGCCATACATGGGTTTGACACTCAGGTAACGCGACGTGAAGTGGCTATTAATTACCCATACGCTGAAACGTTGGCTATACTCAAAATAACGGGATCTGATTTTAAATTAGCCTTAGAAAAATATGCCAGTTATTTTAGCGTGTTGAATGACAAAATCATCATTAGTCCAAACTATCAATATCCCAAGCCACAACATTATAATTATGATATATGGTATGGCATAGTTTATGCGTTTGATATTAGCCAACCAATTGGTTCGAGATTAGTTGATTTGCAATACCATGGTCATCGTGTTGCTGATGAGGATGAATTAAAAGTTGGGATGACAACATATCGAGCGATTGGTGGCGGTGATTTTAGTATGTTTTCACCAGATAAAATTATTTTTGAAGACACCGAAGAAGTGGCTGATGTCATTGCGGATTATTTTATGCAACATGGTACTGTGACTTTGACGGATGCGCATAATTTTAAACTCTTTAAATCCTAACCTACAATTCAATAGCATGAAATCCCCAGCAATGACTGAAGTTATTGCTGGGGATTTTTACAAAAAAATATTTTTCAATTATGCACCAGTATAATCTGGTGATAATTTATTGACTGGTGGGGTGAACTTACGCATAGCTTCTGCAAGATGAACAAAGTTTGTGACCAGATGATGATTAGGCGCTTGTGTGCCATTCTTGTCAGCCAAATCTGCAATCCAGCCGTTTATATAGTCGACTTCTGTCGGGCGACCCTTAACAAAGTCTTGATACATAGATGGAAAATGTAAGGGGTTAGCGACATTTGAAACGTAATCAACTTGTTTGACCATGTCGTCACGCGATTCGATGAGTTGGATGCCAGCCGCTTCGGCAGCATCGTAAGCCTCGTTAACCAATGGTCGAGCAATACCTTCTAAGAAACCGTCATAGGCCATTAACTGACCCATACGTGATTGGAACATTGTAGCAATTGAGTTCTCCACTGCGTTAAAGAAGACTTTTGTCAAAAGAGTTCCCATGAAATTTTCGGTGTAAGACGGATTCAAATGTGCTGCTTGAAAATCTTTTTGCACCTGATCCATTACTTCAGATGGTTTTTCTGTCAGGTTAGCATAGACTGATGAGCCAGCACTTTCAGCGCCCATGAAATCAACGTCGCCGTAATCATTCAAGACAGTGGCAATCATAGCTGTACCACCAATAATGTGTTCATCATCAAAATAGTGTTGTAGTTTTTCGATATGGCCCATACCATTCATTGCACCAAGTGCTGTTTGACCTGGCTTAAACTTTGGCGCAAGACGGTCAAGTGTATCTTGCAATTGCATTTGCTTCATAAAGAAAATCCAAACATCTGGCGAACCCTGATATTCTTCAGGTGAAAAAATGTTAATTTTAATTTCGTGACGATCTTTGTGATCACGTGATTTCCAAACTTTGTTACCCTGCTGGCGAATTTTATCTAGGCTTGCTTGTGTTGGCTCAACATAGTCAACTGAAACACCGGCATTTTCTTGTAGTAAAATACCATATCGTAGCCCCATTGCACCCGCACCTACAACTGTATATTTCATAATTTTTAACGTCCTCCAATAAATAATAGTTTAATACTAATCTTTTTCTAATATACTGTCAATATAAACAGAGACATGTTTAGGAAAAATATTACAAACGGCTAAATATATCGAATATTTCTTTGATTTATAAGAAAGGGCTTGCAAGGAATTTGGAAAGGATATATAATTATTCATGTAAGTTGGTTGCGTAAACCAACCAACTAAAAAACAATTAAAAGACAGATGTTTAATCATCTAGGAGGAACTAACGACATGGCTGAATTATTCTCTTTTCCTAAAGTAGAATTCGTAGGAAACAAATCTTTGCAAGCTGGAGATGGCTTCCATTATTACAACGCAGACGAAGTTGTAGCAGGAAAGAAGATGAGCGAATGGCTCAAGTTCTCAGTTGCTTACTGGCATACAATGGATCAACGTTTGGTTGACCCATTCGGTGAAGGCACAGCAACACGCCCTTGGGATAAAGAAGGCGAAGAAGGCTCAATGGCTTTGGCTTTGGCTAAAGTTGATTACATGTTTGAATTTTTGGAAAAGACAGGCGTTGAATACTTTGCATTCCACGATCGTGATTTGGCACCTGAAGGCAACACTTTGGCAGAAACAAATGCAAATCTTGACAAAGTAATTGACAAGATTGAGCAAAAAATGCAAGAAACTGGCAAGAAATTGCTTTGGAACACAGCATCGTTGTTCACTAACAAGCGTTTCTTGGCTGGTGGCGCAACATCACCATTTGCTGAAGTATTTGCATACGCTGCTGGACAAATCAAGCATTCATTAGATATTGCTAAGCGTTTGGGTTCAGAAAGTTATGTATTTTGGGGCGGCCGTGAAGGTTACGATTTCTTGTTAAATACTGATACAAAGCGTGAATTAGATCATATCGCAGCGTTCTTCAAGTTAGCTAAAGACTATGCTAATGAGATTGGTTACACTGGACAATTCTTGATCGAGCCAAAGCCAAAAGAACCAACACAACATCAATATGACTTTGATGCCCAAACAACAATTGCTTTCTTGAAGACTTATGGTTTGGAAGACACATTCAAGTTGAACTTAGAAGGTAACCATACTTATTTGGCTGGTCACACATACGAACATGAAGTACGTTTTGCACGTGAAGCTGGTTTGTTGGGATCACTTGATGCTAATATGGGTGATAAGTTGATTGGTTGGGATATTGATGAATTCCCTAACGACATCTATGAAGCAACATTGGTTATGTACGAATTCTTGAAGAACGGTGGCTTGCCAACTGGTGGTTTGAACTTTGATTCAAAGCCACGTCGCCAAAGCTTTGAAATGGATGATTTGTTCTATGCTCACATTGCTGGTATGGACATCTACGCTGCTGGTTTGAAAGTAGCAGCTAAGTTGATTGAAGACCAAGTGATTGAAAATGTTTTGAAAGAGCGTTATGCTTCATTTGACGAAGGTATTGGTGCAGACTTTGAAGCTGGTAAGTTGACATTGAAGGATTTGGCTGAATATGCTGAAAATAAGACAGATGCTGATATCAATGCTACGTTGAAATCTGGTCGTCAAGAACAAATTAAGCAAACTTTGAATAATTACATTTTCTCAGTATTAGGTGCATAATTTAAGTTTTCCGTGTTCCACCAAAAGATTTGCACGGACAAGGGTCGGGACGTTGTGTTCCGATCCTTTTTATCACAACAAAAAAAGAATGAGGTACTAACTATGACATCAGTTGTTTTAGGTGTTGATCTTGGCACGTCGGCGGTTAAAGTATCAGCCGTTGATCGTACGGGTAACATCGTTGCGCAACAAAGTTTTGATTATCCACTTTCATATCCAAAACCTGGGTATGCCGAACAAAATCCGGAAGATTGGGTCAATGGGACAACGGTTGCCATTGTTAATTTAATTTTAAAAGATGGCATTAAGCCTTCTGAAATCGATGGTATTTCTTTTTCTGGACAAATGCATGGCTTAGTTTTGCTAGATGCTAATAATCAAGTATTACGTCCAGCAATTCTTTGGAATGATACGCGTACGACAGCACAGGTGACTGAAATCAATGAAACACTTGGTCAAGAATTTATTGATATTACACGCAATCGTGCCTTAGAAGGGTTTACCTTGCCAAAAATCCTCTGGGTAAAAGAAAATGAACCAGAAATCTTTAAGCAAGCCACGACTTTTGTTTTGCCCAAGGACTATGTGCGTTATCGCATGACTGGTAAACTACAAATGGAGTATTCAGACGCGGCTGGAACAGTAGCTTTTGATGTTGCGAAGAAGACGTGGTCAAAAACAATTCAAGAAGTTTTTGAGTTACCGGCTTCATTCTTCCCAGAAGTGATTGAATCGATTGGTTATGCGGGGAACATTACTGAATCATACGCGACTTTCTCGGGTCTAGATACACACACCAAAGTCTTTGGTGGCGCAGCTGATAACGCTGCGGGTGCTGTGGGGGCTGGCATTTTAGAGCCAAATATGGTGATGTCGTCAATTGGGACATCAGGTGTTGTGTTGAAGTATGAAGACAATGCAAATGTTGATTATAAGGGCGATTTGCACTTCTTTAATCATGCTATTCCAAATAAATTTTATTCCATGGGTGTTACTTTGGCGGCGGGCTATTCATTATCATGGTTTAAAAATACGTTTGCAAAAGATGAAGATTTTAGTGATTTTGTTACTTCTGCTGAACAATCGGCTGTTGGCGCTAACGGTTTAATTTTCACACCTTATCTTGTGGGTGAACGGACACCGCATCCAGATGGAGATGTTCGTGGCGCATTCTTAGGTGTTGATGGCACTCATCAGAAATATGATTTTGTGCGTTCAGTTTTGGAAGGTATTATTTTCTCATTCCGCGATATCTTTGATATTTATGATCGCGAGGGCGCCGATTTTGACACGGTGGTTGCCATTGGCGGTGGCGCTAAATCACCATTATGGTTACAAATTCAAGCCGATATTTTTGGCAAAAAGGTTACAACATTGCGTAATGAGCAAGGACCTGGATTAGGTGCTGCAATGCTTGCAGCGACTGGTCTTGGATGGTTTGACACAGTGCAAGACGCCGCTAAAAGCTTTATTTCATTTGGTGCTACGTATGAACCAATCGCTGACAATGTTGTGAAGTATCAAAAGGTGCACGCTGCTTACAAAAAAGCTTATGCTGCAACGGCAGAAATTTCGCATGATTTGATGAATTATCGTCGTGAAAATGCCGAATAAGAAATGAAAGAATCGTTGGGGAAACGGTTCTTTTTATTTTGGAAATAAGGTCATGTTGAATGACAAATGGTATAATATTAAGTTATGCACACTGTTTATTTGAACAATCAACAATACACAGCGCAAAATGTTAATGCTAGTCTTGTGGTAGCGTTTTTAAGCGTTATTTTACTACTACGTTATCTCGTGAAATCTAAACTTGCAGAGACGTTGACTTGGCAAACTGTCTTGGGACGATTAGCATTGGCGAGTTACGCCGTCTTAGTTGCTTTTTTAACCTTGACTTTTTATCGTTGGCCTTCATTTGGCACATATATTGATGTCATTAAAGGATACGGGGGTCTAGGTCAATATGAGTTTTGGCGACTCTCAGTCTTTCACCCTGAAGGGGTGGCTTTTAGTTGGTATCAAATGTTAGCCAATATCTCATTATTTATACCGTTGGGGTTGCTGTCACCTCTAGTCTTACCTAAATGGCGTGGCTTTTTTAAAATTCTACCTAAAATTTTTCTGACGTCACTAATCATTGAAACTATTCAAGGTATCAGCACTTTTTTCTATCTTTCTAATCGGTTATTTGATGCGAATGATTTGGTCACAAATACTACTGGTGGGGTGATTGGTTATATTTTATATAAACTTGTTGTGAGATACATCAGAATTGAAAAACAGCGTTTTAGTCAAGGTAAACATTTTAAGGAGAAACAAGATGAGTCCGATTTTTGAGTTGAGTTTAACTTTAATCACCATATATTTCTTTTTCTGGGCAATTAGGCCAATTAATTTTGCTAAATTCATGCCTTATACACCGGTTCAGGCAACTTTTTTGAAGGTCACGCTGGCAATTATTGGTGGCTATCTACTCTCAAGCTTCTTTATCTCAATCACACAATGGGTCTTACAAATTCCGGATGCAGTTCTGAAATGACCGATTAACGAGAGAATCCACCGCAAAAAAAGTGGTATTATGGTATAATTTACTGGATTATGTACGACGAAAAATACAGTACGAAAGCTAAAATCTTGGAGAAATAAAATGGCAAAAGATATCGGAATTGATTTAGGAACAGCCAATGTTCTGATTTACGTGGAAGGCAAAGGCATCGTCTTAAATGAACCTTCGGTTGTCGCAGTTGATGACAAAACTGATCGTGTATTGGCTGTCGGATCAGAGGCTTATCGCATGGTGGGTCGTACACCTGGTAATATTCGTGCGGTACGCCCTTTGAAAGATGGTGTGATTTCTGATTTTGACGTCACAGAAGCAATGCTGACTTACTTTGTTGACAAGCTAAATGTTAAAGGGTTCATGTCAAAACCAAACATTATGATTTGTGCGCCAACTAACATTACTGAAATTGAGCGCAAAGCCATCATTCAAGCTGCTGAAAAGGCTGGCGGGGCAAAAGTTTATTTGGAGTATGAACCAAAGGTAGCGGCTGTTGGTGCTGGACTGGATATTTTTAAGCCAATTGGTTCAATGGTGATTGATATGGGTGGTGGAACATCTGATATTGCCGTATTGTCATTGGGCGATATCGTTGTCTCTGAATCAATCCGAGTGGCCGGTGACAAGATGAATTTTGATATTGTCAATTTCTTAAAACGTCGTCACAACTTGATTGTTGGTGAACGCACAGCCGAAACCATTAAAATCCAAATCGGATCTGCATTACAAGTTGATGAGCCATTGACTATGGAAGTGCGTGGTCGTGATAATTTTGAAGGCATGCCAAAAACAATCACAATTAACTCAAATGAAGTTGAAGAATCACTGCATGATACGCTGCAACAAATTGTGCGTGCGGCTCACTCTGTATTGGCCAAGTTACCACCAGAATTAGCAGCTGATATTATTGATCGCGGTATTATGTTGACGGGTGGTGGTGCTTTGCTACATGGTATGGATCAACTGCTATCTGATGCACTTGAAGTGCCAGTTGTTGTGTCAGATTCACCACTTGATAACGTGGCTAAAGGTGCTGGCGCACTTCTTGAGCACATGAAGGCAGGACATCGAGGTCTATAATGAGTAAAAAAAATCAAAGCTTTGGGGTCGATCTTGTCGCAACAGACGGACGGACGCAAGTGTTAGTCGATAGTAAAGAAATCGGATACATTGAGAAAACGACACGCGGGTTTGCTGGGTATTTCGGTAAACAAGCCGTGGTTAATCAGGCAAAAGATGACGATGAGGCTTTACAAGCGATTCTGGCAAGCTTTAATTTGTATCAATAAATAAAGCACGTCGTGATTTTTCGCGGCGTTTTTTGTACATAAATCGATTGAAATATTAATTGTGTAATAACGTATATCATCCCTCTTGGGGTTGAGCAAAAAGTAGCGTTAAAAAAGAAGTGATTAGCATTTTGGAGATATCATGCAACAAAGACGACAAATTTCAAAACGAACATCTGGATCAGAATTAGACTGGGGCATTATTTTAGCTTTGCTATTATTTATGATTATTGGTTTGAGTGCCTTGTTTGAGGCAGCTACGCATATGCAAGGTTCAACCGCTGGAACAGCGCTTCGTGCGGTAATTGTGCAGGGAGGGTTCTGGTTTATTGGCGGCTTGATTATTGTTTTTTTGCTACGGTTTGATGAATCGCAGCTGTGGCGATTAGCCCCTATTGCCTATGGATTAGGCGTATTCTTGCTGGTGGCTGTTTTGATATTCTATAACCGATCGATGGCTCTTGCGACAGGAGCAAAGTCGTGGTTTGTGTTTGGACCGATCTCATTTCAACCTTCTGAAGTTGTCAAACCAGCATTTATTTTAATGCTAGCAAGGGTAGTGGCACAGCATAATCGTGATTATCCAACGCACGCGGTGCAGAGTGATTGGATTTTATTAGGAAAAATGGCATTAGTGTTTTTGCCTCTAGCGGCTTTGATTGCCTTGCAAAATGATTTGGGAACATTACTTGTCTTTATTGCCATATTTGGTGGTGTTACGTTGGTTTCTGGTGTTACTTGGCGAATTTTGGCACCTGTCATCATTTCTGGCGTTGTTTTGGGAACTACCTTGCTAACGCTTGTTATTTCAACTGCAGGACGAGAAATTTTATCCGTATTAGGGTTTCAAAGTTATCAATTTGCACGTATTGATACGTGGTTGCATCCAGCGACTGATACTTCAGGTGATGGCTACCAAACTTATCAGAGTTTAAAAGCCATTGGATCAGGACAATTAACAGGTAATGGGTGGGGTGCGTTAAAAGTTTACGTACCCGTGCGAGAGTCTGATATGATTTTTTCAGTCATTGGTGAAAGCTTTGGATTCATTGGCGGTGCGCTCTTGATTGCTTTGTATTTTGGCCTTATTTACTTACTAGTTCGTGCTACTTTTCGCGCGCAAAGTGCTTTTTACGCTTATATAGCAACCGGCGTTGTGATGTTGGTGTTATTCCATGTTTTCGAAAATATTGGGATGAGTATTGGGCTATTGCCGTTAACAGGAATTCCACTGCCTTTTATTTCTCAAGGTGGCTCATCACTGATTGGTAATTTAATAGGTGTTGGTCTAGTACTTTCTATCAGCTATCAAAAGAAAAATACAACTTTTACTGAATCAACAGGGTTTTCAATCTAATGACAGAATTCGAAAAATTAAAGCAAGAATTTGGGGCGTTACGTCAAAAGGTCCGGGATGGTAATATTTTTCAGTCCTTGGGTGATTTAATGGCAGAAGCTTTACGCGAAATGCCCCCTAAACCGGCGACTGAAGTCATACTACCAGTAGATGGTGAGTACGCTTTACAAAGAATACAAGAATATACACATCAACTGGATCTTATAACTGAAGCAGATCCAGATATGCAGCATGTCGATTTTCATATCAGTGATACTGACTTACATGTCATTACTGAACAACTGGCTAATCCACAGCCACAGTACAGAGACACAGGCGCTTTCTTCTTTTTAAGTGACATGGTGCAAAATGATTTACTAGCGCCGGAACAGCTTCGGTGGTTAACTGAGTACTTGTCATCGGATGAGCAATTATTCAGTCATATATTGGAACCACACAATGATGGCATTTATCGACGTTCATTTAGCGTTATGATTTTGTCACTACTGTTATACGCGAATCGGGTAAAAAAACCATTTTTGTCAGATGGTCAATTAGACGATTTGATTGATCAGGTTGCCTTATATGCTGCTTTAGAGCGGGATGGTCGAGGCTTCATTGGCCAAAATGGCTGGGCGCATGCCTTTACTCACGTTGGTAATGCTGCTGCTGAAATATTTTTGATGCCACAACTTATAAGAGCAGACAAATTATTTTTGATGAGTGCGATGCTTGCTGGTTTTAGGGAACTGTCGGACCCGCTGACATTTGGTGAAACAGGCCGATTGGTGGAAGTTTTGTCAAAATTGGCAAAACAACATGCCCTTTACAGCGACTATATGTTGTTAACGCTTAAAAATTGGCGTAAAGATTTGGTGACGCAAACACCACCAAAAACGCAAGCACGTTGGCAACAATTTTATAATCGGTCACAGTTTTTTCACGAGATTATCTTACTTAACCCAAGTGATGTGCCCAAAGCAATTACTGATTATGTTAACGAGACCAAAAATTACTTGAGTTAGTGACATTGCTGACTTTCAATATGTAAATGCTTGCATAATATTACTTATATTTGATATAATAAAAAAACGGGGATAGAAAAATGAATAAAAAACACGTAGCGCTTATTTTTGGTGGCAACTCATCAGAACATGATGTGTCGAAACGATCGGCTCAAAATTTTTATGATGCAATTATGGCCACAAATAAATATGACATCACGGTTTTCGCTATTGCACAAAACGGTTTCTTTTTAGATCCAGCTAGTTCGGAACGCATTTTGGCACTGGAAAATGAACAACCAATTGTTGATGCGTTTATGGCAAAAATTGATGCAACTGACCCCTTGGCACGCATTTCTGCGCTACGTGCAGCTGGTGATTTTGATATCTTCTTCCCAGTCGTTCACGGTAATTTAGGTGAAGATGGGACCTTACAAGGCCTTTTCCGAATGCTCAACAAGCCTTATGTTGGTGCACCATTACGCGGTCATGCGGTTAGTTTTGATAAAGTGTTGACCAAAGAGTTGTTGACAGTTAATGGCATTCGTAACACGAAGTATATGGTAGTTGATCCAAAAACTGCACAAAATCTTACATGGGAACAAGTAGTTGCTGAATTAGGAGATATTGTCTTCGTTAAGGCTGCAAATCAGGGTTCTTCTGTAGGTATTTCACGTGTTAAAAGTGCTGAAGAATTGCAGACAGCATTGGCCGATTCATTTCAATACGATTATAAAGTGTTGATTGAGCTGGCGGTTAAAGGACCAAGAGAATTAGAAGTTGGCGTTATTGGAAACGATGATTTATTGGTGTCTGAAATTGGTGCACATACGGTTCCAGAACAAGGTGTAGGTGACGGCTGGTACGATTACAGTAACAAGTTTGTTGATAACTCAGCGGTTCAATTTGAAATTCCGGCTAAGTTACCCGACAGTGTGACACAAGAAGTAAAGCAAATGGCTTTGGATGCGTTTAAAGTGTTAAATCTGCGCGGTGAAGCACGAATGGACTTCTTGTTGGATGAAAATAATGTGCCTTATTTAGGTGAACCAAACACGTTGCCTGGATTCACTAATATGTCTTTATTTAAGCGTTTATGGGACTATTCAGACATCAATAATGCAAAGTTAGCTGATATGTTAATTGAGTACGGTTTTGAAGAATTTGAGCGCAATGAATCATTAAGCTATTCATTCTTAGCGCTGGGTGAAGAAAAAATAGGGAAGTTTAATTAATGGCAAGAAACGGTAAAAACGAAAATTTTGACGGTAAAGCAATCCGCGCTGCTCGCAAAAAGATGCATTTATCACAAGTTGAGCTAGCTGAAGGTATCACCACTCAAGCGACAATTTCATTGGTCGAAAATCAAAATCGCGTACCCAATGCAGATGTATTGTTGGCAATACTAGACCGTTTGAATTTAGATATGTCACAGTTCGTGTCCGGTGATTTCTTGACGAATAAAGCTAAGGAATTATTGAGTCAAGTTGTTTTAAACATGAACACAGATGCTTTGAATGAATTCAAGGATTTTGAAAAAGCTTTGAGCCAGAATCCTCCTACACTGCAAGCCTATTACATTCTAAAAGCTGCTGACGAATTTCATAATAAACAGAACTACGCGCAAGTTATTTACAATACTGAGCGCGCAACCGATAAGAAGACACCTGTCTTAAGTAATTTCTTCTTATTTTACGCGTACCACCAAATGGGATCATCCTATTATTTGCAAGGAGATGTCGCGACAGCACGAGAAAAGTTCGCTTTGGCCTACGAACAAGAGCCTGATTTGCTGACTTCTTCTGACTTGGAATTCCATGGTGTTTTGCAAGGGCGCAAATATTATGCTGAATTCTTGGTAGCACAACAAGATTATGACGAAGCTGCAAGTATCTTGTCGGGTGCGTTAAATGCTTTGCGCCACCGTGTTGATTTGTTCTGGGTACCTGAATTGAGCGAACAATTAGCAAACATTGAAGAAAAACGTGGTGATGCAGAAGCAGCTAAACGTTATATGCACTATGCGCGTATCGCTGCTTACCTGTCAGGGCGTTCTAACACAGAGGCACGTTTAGCTAAACTTGATACTGTGGTGTTTTGATCAATATTTAAAAACATTTCCACAATTTGGAAATGTTTTTTTGTCGGTTTCAGGTGTAAACTAGATTGAAGAATACAAAGTGGGGTAACACAGTGGCAGAGTCTATACCAGAAAGTGAAAACCGGCGCCAACAAATTATCGATGCAGCGACAACCCTTTTTTTGGCCAGAGGTTATAACCAAACAACAACGCGAGATATTGCAAAAGTCCTAAATATTAGTCAACCTGCTCTTTATCATCATTTTGGTGATAAAGAAACGCTATTTGTCGAAGTGGTTAAAACGGTTGGCGATCAGGTCAATCGCGATATGAAAAAAATTTTGGCGAGGACATATACGGAACCAATAGATCAACTCATTGATTTGACGGATGCTATTTTGACACGTCATCCGCGTGATGTTTTTACGCTAATCCATAGTAGCTTTACGTCATTATCGGACAAACATCAACGCGTTCTGGGGATGATTTTTGGGCAAGATTATGTTGCACCAATCGCCCAATTTTTTGCGAAAATGAGTTTGCGTTCAAACATTGACGCACGAACTGCAAGTTCTTTTTATATCACGAGTTTGGCACCACTGTTTGGTGATTTTCACGCCTTAGGTGCTAAACAAACTAAACATGAACGAATTGCGCAGCTGATGGATTTGATCCTGTATGGGGTAGCAAAAAATAATTAACAATGGTATGATACATAGAGAATATGGAGGCTAACGCATGGCTAGTCAAAAAGTATCGTTGGCGTGTACTGTTTGTGGTTCGCGCAATTACACGGTAACATTATCGAAAGATCGCACCGAGCGTCTTTCTGTCAATAAGTTTTGCCAACACTGTGGCAAACATACATTGCATCAACAAACGAAATAAGGAATTTCCTAATGATTAACTACTTTAAAAACGTTGCAGCAGAAATGAAAAAGGTCACTTGGCTTACAGGTGAGCAAACATCAAAAGAAACAGTTACAGTGATCACGGTATCAATTATTTTTGCACTTTTTCTAGGTGGCGTTGATTGGCTTTTGCAACAAGGGTTTAATGTCTTACTAGCAAAGTAAGTTTTTTTTTGTTATAATTGCTTTAACAACAGGAGCTCTTTGGGGGTTCTTTTTATTTTGGAAAGAGGTAAAAAATGTCAGAAGATATTGAAAAATCATGGTTCGTTGTGCATACTTATTCTGGTTATGAACACAAAGTCAAAGCAAACTTAGAATCACGTACACAAACAATGGGTATGTCACAACAAATTTTTCGTGTATTAGTGCCGGAACAAGAAGTGACAACGATTCAAGATGGTGAAGCCAAGCAAACCGTTGAAAACGACTTTCCGGGCTATGTCTTAGTCGAGATGGCAACACCACAAGACGACAACATGACGGATGAAGCTTGGTACGTTGTGCGTAACACACCTGGCGTAACTGGCTTCTTGGGTTCTCACGGTGCTGGTTCAAAACCAAATTCACTCATGCCTGAAGAAGTTGACTTATTGATGAAACGAATGGGTATGGTTACCCGTGAAAAGGTTGATCTAGATGTGACAGTTGGTCAAACGGTTAAAATTATTGCTGGACCATTTTCAGGAATGGAAGGCGTTGTCACTTCAGTTGACCAGGAAAAGCAAACACTGGAAGCTACAGTTGAAGTGTTTGGACGCGAAACACCAACTGAACTTGATTTTGCTGACGTTGATACAGTTTTAGATGAACGTTAAATCATCTTGCAAAACGTTTTGATATTTGGTAACATATATTAGTATGCCATCGGCATACGTGGGAGCAGCACTAAAGCTGTGTTTCACCACAACACGAGGAGGAAAATATCGTGGCTAAAAAAGTTGTAAACGTAGTTAAGCTACAAATTGCCGCCGCTAAAGCAACGCCGGCACCACCAGTTGGTCCTGCATTGGGACAAGCTGGTATTAACATTGCGCAATTCACTAAGGAATTTAATGCGCGTACTGCAGATCAAGCTGGATCAATTATTCCAGTTGAAATCTCTGTATTTGATGACCGTTCATTCGAATTCGTCACAAAAACACCACCTGCAGCTGATCAATTGCGTAAGATTGTTGGTAAGGGTTCAGGTGAACCTAACACCAAAAAGGCAGGAAACGTGACACTTGATCAAATTCGTGCCATTGCGGAAAACAAGATGGCTGATTTGAACGCCAACGACATCACAAACGCTATGCGTATGATCGAAGGTACAGCACGTTCAATGGGTGTTACTGTTGACGGTGTTGACTTGACTGTTGAAGGTACAGCAATCAAGGAGGACGCAGAATAATGGCTCAAAAGCATGGTAAAAATTATGTTGCAGCAGCAGCAAAGGTAGAAGCTGAAAAAGCTTATGCTTTGGACGATGCTGTTTCATTGGTAAAAGAAATTGATTTTGCTAAGTTCGACGCTTCTGTTGAAGTTGTTTTCAAGTTGAACGTTGACACACGTCAAGCAGACCAACAATTGCGTGGTGCTGTTGTGTTGCCAAACGGAACTGGTAAAGATAAGACTGTTGTTGTCTTTGCACAAGGGGACAAGGCAAAAGAAGCTGAAGCAGCTGGCGCTGACGTTGTTGGTGCTGCTGATTTGGTACAACGCATCCAAGGCGGCTGGTTAGACTTTGATGTTGCGATTGCAACACCAGATATGATGGCTCAAGTTGGTCGTGTTGGTCGTGCTTTGGGACCTAAGGGATTGATGCCAAACCCTAAGACTGGCACAGTTACAATGGACGTTACTAAGGCTGTTTCAGATGCCAAGGGTGGACAAGTAACATACCGTACAGATCGTGACGGAAACGTTGCAGTTCCAGTTGGTCGTGTGTCATTTGATGCTGACAAATTGGCTGAGAACATTAAGTCAATTTCTCAAACAGTTTTGAAGGCTCGTCCTGCAGCTGTTAAGGGTACTTATGTACAACACGTTTCAATTTCGTCAACATTTGGTCCAGCTGTATCGTTGGATGTTAATTCATTGTAATTTGACAATATCAACTTCGTTTGGTAGAATTTATTAAGTAATTGAATCCATTTTGCCTAAGACTCAGGTGATGCTTGCATCTTAATAGCCTGCCGAGGAAGTTTAAAACCTTTTCCCGTGTGTCTTTGAGCGCACGGGATTTCTTTTGCAAAATAAATTTAAAGGAAGGAGAATCATAATCATGAGTGAAAAAGCTATTGCAGTTAAAGCACAAAAAGTTGAAGAAATTGCTGATCAATTTAAGGATGCCGCTTCAGCAGTTGTTGTTGATGCCCGTGGATTGACAGTTGCGCAATCCACAGACTTGCGTCATCAATTGCGTGAAGAAGGGGTTGTCCTTGAAGTAATCAAGAACAAGATCTTGACTCGTGCAGCTGAAAAAGCTGGTTACGCTGAATTGAACGACATTTTTGCCGGTCCTTCAGCTGTTGCCTTTTCTAACGATGATGCTGTTGCACCAGCACGTATCTTGAAGAAGTTTGCGGATGCGAACGAAGCATTGCAAATCAAGGGTGGTGTTGTTGATGGTAACATTGCTAGTCTTGATGACATTAACAAGTACGCTTCATTGCCTTCACGTGAAGGTCTGTTGGGTCAGTTGATGGCAGAATTCCAATTCTCAATTCGTTCATTCGCATATGCTGTTAAGGCTGTGTCTGACAAATTGGAAGAGGAAGGTGGCGCTACTACTGAAGCAACACCTGAAGAAGCACCTGCTGCCGAAGAAGCAGCTACAGATGCTGAATAATTTAAAACAACCATTATAAAGTAAATATAAATCTCGGAGGATTTTGATCATGGCTTTTGATAAAGACGCGATTATCGCATCATTGAAAGATGCAACGATCTTGGACTTGGCTGACTTGGTTTCAGCTATCGAAGAAGAATTTAACGTTTCAGCTGCAGCTCCAGTAGCCGCTGCTGGTGCAGGTGACGGTGCAGCTGCTGCAAAGTCAGACTTTGATGTTGAATTGACTTCAGCAGGTACTGCTAAAGTTAAGGTTATCAAGGCAGTTCGTGAAGCAACTGGTTTGGGCTTGAAAGAAGCTAAAGACTTAGTTGATAACGCACCTTCAATCGTTAAAGAAGGTTTGAACGAAGACGACGCCAACGCATTGAAGGCAGCCTTGGAAGAAACAGGCGCTTCAGTAACATTGAAGTAATCTTCTTCATCATATTAAAAGAAGTGCTTCGGTACTTCTTTTTTTGTACATATTGAAACAATTTCATGGAGGCATTGCAACATGACAGACAAAACATCAGGAGAACAGTATTTTACTACCAATCCTAATGCGGATCATCACTTTCAACAATTTGATTTTGAGTTATTAGATCATCAATTACATTTCACAACTGATTCAGGCGTTTTTTCAAAATCTACTGTTGATTTTGGAACTCGGACAATGCTGGATGCATTGTCAAAAACGACTATTCCGACTGGTAAAATACTTGACCTGGGCACAGGATATGGACCGGTTGGCATTAGTATTGCCAAAGCTTACAATCGAAAAGTTGACATGGTTGACGTTAATGAACGAGCTTTGGCACTTGCAAAACAAAATGCGCAAAAAAATGGTGTCGAAAATTTAACTAGAATATTCCAATCTGATGTTTATCAGAATATCGATCAGCAATATGCTGCTATTTTAGTGAATCCGCCGATTCGAGCAGGTAAACAGGTAGTGACGGCGATGTTGCAAGAGGCAATTAAATATTTACAGCCAGGAGGCAAATTAATTGCTGTTTTACAAAAAAAACAAGGCGCTCCGTCAGCTCAAAAAAATATGCTGTTGGCATTTGGTAATGCGTCGGTAATTCATAAAAATAAAGGGTACTATATCTTGGAGAGCACTTATGGCGAAAGTTCCGACATTTAGTGAACAACAAATTGATTATTTCATGCAAGAAGCCTTAAATGAGGCAAAATTAGCGGGAGATGAAGGGGAAGTGCCAATTGGGGCAGTAATTGTATTTGAAAATCAAATTATTGCTCGTGCACACAATCACCGTGAAAGAAATCAATTAGCCACTGCTCATGCGGAACTGATTGCTATTGAACGTGCTAACCAAGTCTTGCAATCATGGCGTCTTGAAGACACTGCATTATTTGTTACGCTTGAGCCCTGTATTATGTGTGCTGGTGCAATAATCAATGCACGTGTGCCAGCGGTTTATTATGGTGCGCAAGACGCAAAAGGCGGTGCAACACAATCGCTCTATCATTTATTGGAAGATCAGCGTCTGAATCACCGCGTTTTCGTGCAATCTGATGTTCGTGCCAAAGAATCCAGCCGATTACTGCAACAATTTTTTGCTAAGATTCGTGCCAAAAGAAAACAAAAATAGTCAGTTGATTATAACATTACAATATCTTTGTAAAGAATTTGCAAAGTCAAATGTCAGCTTTTTTTATGAAAATAGATTATAATTGTTTTTAGTAAATAATAAAGAGGCAAATGAATGCAAAATCCTAATGCATGGCGACAAGATACAGAATATTTAAATATTGTTGATGATTTATTGGCACACGATGAAGTCCAGAAATTAGCGCTTTATCCACAACACCACTTCTCAAATCGCTTACAACATTCAATTTCAGTATCATATCACTCATACTTAATCGCCAAAAAGATTGGTGCGGATGAAGTCGCTACTGCCAGAGCTGGTTTGTTACACGATATGTTTTATTATGATTGGCGTGTGACCAAATTTGCAGAAGGTTCTCATGCGTATGTTCATCCCCGCATTGCTCTAAAAAATGCGCGTAAAATTACCACAATTAGTCCTAAAGAAGAAGATATCATTGTGAAGCACATGTTTGGCGCAACAATTGCACTACCCAAATATCGTGAAAGCTGGATTGTATCGCTAGTGGATGACTTTGCAGCTGTTGATGAATATGCAATCCCTAAAGTCTACCTGACTTATTTCAAGTGGCAGGAAAATATTGCGCGTAAAATGGCAAGAGTGTTTGCGTAAAGTTGTTTTTTTAGATATAATAGATAGGCAGGCAAGCGTCGGATCCCGAACCGGGTCAGGACAGGAATGTAGCAGCCCTAAGGTTGTTCGAGGTTGTGCTTGTGTACATAAGATGGCGGCCGCGTAGCGGTCTTTTTTTGTAAATCTGAGTCTGTGATAATAAGATTTAGCATGACTTGATTAAATTGCAGATGACTTTTGGCAGTTCATAATGGAGGTATTATCATGGCATATCAGGCACTATATCGTGTTTATCGACCACGTACATTTGACGATATGGTAGGCCAAGAAGTAATTACGCAAACGCTCAAAAACGCAATTGAAGCTCATCAAACGGGGCATGCCTATTTATTTAGTGGTCCAAGAGGAACTGGTAAAACATCAGCTGCTAAAATTTTTGCTCGTGAAGTAAATGGTATTTCGCCAGATACCGACGAAACCCAAATTCCAGATATTATTGAAATTGACGCTGCTTCTAACAATGGTGTTGACGAAATTCGCAATATTCGAGATAGCGCCAATTACGCGCCAATTGAGGCACAATACAAAATTTATATTATTGATGAAGTGCATATGTTGTCAACTGGCGCATTTAATGCCCTACTCAAGACACTTGAAGAACCACCCGCTAATGTTAAATTTATTCTTGCGACAACAGAACCACAAAAAATTCCTGCAACGATTTTGTCGAGAACACAGCGCTTTGATTTTAAGAGGATTGAGGATGCAACAATTCAAACGCGTATGGCAGCGATACTTGATAAGCAGTCTGTAGAATATGATCAAGACGCGCTACGCGTGATTGCAAATGCAGCTGAAGGTGGTATGCGTGATGCCTTGTCTATTTTGGATCAAGTGATTGCGTATGGTAGTGATAAAGTCACCGTTGAGAATGCCTTACAAGTTACAGGATCAACCACAACAGAAGCATTGTTATCGTTTTTACAACAGGTTAGTGAGGGCGATACTAGAAATGCCTTGCAGACGTTGCATACGATATTACTTGACGGCAAAGACGCACAGCGTTTTGTAGCTGATATGATAGGTCTTCTACGTGATGTAATGCTGTCGCCAATTGCGCCCAACTTAATTAAGACCACAGCTTCAGTTGAGCTACTAAAACAGTTAAATCAAAAAATAGGGCAACAGCGAATTCAAATTATGATGCTTGCACTTGATGAAACGCAAAAAGAGTTATTGCAGACGATGCAAAGTGATGTCTACCTCGAACTCTTAACAGTTAAACTTAGCCTAGCTGGGTCAGAATCCACGCCAACATCTTCTAAAATCAATCATTCGCAGTCCTTGGCAACGCCTAAACATTCGTCAGAAGCAGAGCCATCTGTTTCTCCGTCAATGACCGTTGACGATATATCATCTCCAATCACGAAGCCTTCGTCATCACCTGTAAAATCAACAAATAACGATACACAAAGTGACACACAACAATCAGCCCTAACGCAGGAAAAAATAGCTAATGTCGATCCTGAACCAGTTTTACAGCCGGTCGCCAGTAATAAAAAGTTAAGTGCTCGTACAGGACAAGAAGCAGTATTTGCTGTTTTGAGTGTGGCGCGTCGCGAGACGCTCACTAGTGCTACGCAACTTTGGCCAGAACTACAGCAACACTTTGATGTAGCCAAGCAGGCGTTTTTGACGATTGCGAAGCCAGTGGCAGCAAGTGATGAGGCAATTGTATTAGCATTTGATTATCCTGCCCTACTGGCTGAAGCTTTGCAAGATGCCGAACTACAAGCACAGTTAGTGCAGCATTTATCAGAAAGCAACTTGCCATTTGCGCTTGTTTTGATTTCTAAAGACGAGTGGAAAATTGATCGCGCAGCGTATGTGTCGCGTTTGCGTGGTGGTGAAAAAATTACTGTAAAATTGAGTGATATACCAGTTGTCAAAGCGAACGTTGAAAAGATACCTGTTGAACAAGACGATACAGTAGCAGTCGTAAACGATACGCCAGAAATTGTCAAGCAAGCCCAATCACTGTTTGGTGAAGACCTTGTGAACATTGTGGACTAATTAATTTAGGAAGGAACACGTTAAACGTTTCTGACGCTTAACGTTATGAATATATGCAGTATCCAGAACCTATTGCAAAATTAATTGATAGTTATGCCAAGTTACCTGGCGTAGGTGTCAAAACTGCGACACGATTGGCATTTTATACACTGGGTATGAGTGAGGCGGATGTAACTGATTTTTCCAAATCCTTACTTTCAGCCAAAAATGATCTCACTTTTTGTTCAGTGTGTGGTAACATTACAGAAAAAGACATTAACCCTTGTGTTATTTGTCGGGATGAATCGCGCGACCAATCAACTGTCTTTGTTGTTGAAAATTCTCGTGATGTGATGGCTATGGAAAATACCCGTGACTATCATGGCTTGTATCATGTGCTAAATGGTGTCATTTCGCCAAGTGCTGGTACCGGACCAGAAGATATTAATTTACCAAGCTTAATTAGACGCTTATCAGAACATGAAGAAATAAAAGAAGTGATTGTCGGCACCAACGCAAATGCTGAAGGTGAGGCAACGGCCATGTATTTGGCTCGTTTATTAAAGCCTGCTGGATTGACAGTAACGCGGTTGGCACACGGCTTGGCAGTGGGCTCTGATATTGACTATGCAGATGAATTGACGCTAATAAAAGCAGTTCAAGGACGGACAAAACTATGATATTTGGTAAAAAGAAGCGACGTTTACGTGCTGAATATGATCAGGCACTGGTCTTTCAAATCGATAAGGCTAAGATCGACTGGGATACGGCTAAAAATTCTGAAGAAGCATTGTTGGATGGACAGGTCAATTTTCGTTTGATTCAGGCGCAAACCGCTTTGGCACGTGCAAAGTTTAATTACTTGTATCGTGAGGCACGACGTCGTAAAACGGTTGGTCATATGCAGACGCATGTACTCAAATCTGATCGAATTTGAGAAAATAATCACTAAGATAGTATTAAAAAGGAACACCAATGTCAAAACCACTATTTATTTCATTTGAAGGTCCTGAAGGGGCTGGTAAGACCACGGTACTGAATATTCTCATTGCAGAATTGCAACCAAAATTAGGAGACAATCTTGTCACAACACGTGAACCTGGTGGTAATCCAATTTCTGAGGCCATTAGAGCAATTTTACAGCCAGAAGATGACAATGGCCTAGAGAAGCGTACAGAAGCTTTACTTTATGCCGCTGCACGTCGACAACACTTGGTCGAGATTATCCAACCGTCTTTGGCAGCTGGAAAAGTGGTAATTTCTGATCGTTATGTTGACAGTTCATTAGCTTATCAGGGTGGCGGGCGAGACTTGGGTGTTGAAAAAATTTGGCAGATTAATCAATTTGCGATTGATGGCTTGTTGCCTGATTTAACAATCTACTTAGATGTCCCTTCTGAATTAGGTTTGGCTCGTGTCACAGCTAACCGTAAAGGAAAAATTGATCGTTTAGATAAAGAAAGTTTAGCCTTTCATCAAAAGGTTCGCCAAACTTATTTAAAACTTCAAAGTGAATTTTCTGATAGAATTAAAATAGTCGATGCAACACAACCGTTAGATAAAGTGGTGCACGATACGCGTGAACTTATTAACCAAGTTCTGGAGGACAAATCATGAAACTTATAACTGCAATTGTACAAGACAAAGATACAACAAAATTGAGTAACGCTTTTGTTAAAGCTAATGTTCGAGCTACACGCCTGTCAACTTCTGGTGGCTTCTTACGATCAGGTAATACAACGTTTATGATTGCCATTGAGGCTGATCGGGTTCAAGAGGTTCTTGATATTATTAAAGATGTATCTCAAAAGCGTAAGCAATTCATGGTACCACCAATTAGCTTAGATGCTGGTGGGGATCATGTAGGCGCTTATCCAATTGAAGTTGAAGTTGGTGGCGCAACAGTATTTACGCAAGAGATTGAATCCTTCTATCAGTTTTAATGTTGCCTGATTTTGCCACAACTGCACAGCAAACTTACCCAACACAAGCAACTCATTTTAATGA
Source organism: Leuconostoc sp. S50 (assembly GCF_016624925.1). Taxonomy (NCBI): domain Bacteria; kingdom Bacillati; phylum Bacillota; class Bacilli; order Lactobacillales; family Lactobacillaceae; genus Leuconostoc; species Leuconostoc sp. S50. Next base: position 87,481 of record NZ_JACVUE010000008.1, read on the forward strand.
GTTGCTGAGCAATGGTCAATTAAGCCATTTATACTTATTTGTTGGATCAAGCCAGTCGACGAGACTGGCCTTTTCGCGTTATTTGGCTTGGCAAGTCGTTGGTGCCACTGATCGTAATGCATTACGCATTAACGAAAATGAACATCCCGATGTTCATTTGGTGGCGCCTAAAGAAGAAGGAGCTACTTTAAAAGTAGCACAAGTGCGCGACTTGACACCTGAATTCGTGACTACCACGCTGGAAAGTCCGAAAAAAGTGTTTATTTTAGATGCTGTGGAAACGATGACGGCTAGTGCCGCCAACTCGCTGCTAAAGTTTATTGAGGAGCCAGCCGGACCACAACTTATTTTACTACTGACGAACAATTTGCAAGATGTATTGCCAACAATTCAGTCGCGCGCTCAAATCGTTCATTTGAACCCTGAAATATCTTTGGCTAATGCAGACACTCTTGATGATAGTTGGCAGAAGAACACACAAATGTTGTTATTTAAGTGGTTTGAGTTAATGATGCAACGTAAAATTGAAGCTTTTGCGTATGTTCAAACCACGTTGATTAGTCAAATCACAACTGATTTACAACAAAAAATGTTTATGAAGTGGTTGCGAGAATTGGCAAGAGATATGGTGGTATATTCCGCCACTGCTGACGAGAACTTGAGGTTTCCCAGTCTAATAGGTTTTTATAAAACACTGGCTAAGCATTATCAAGTCACACAGTTAGTGCAGGCAGCAGAAGCTGTATTTGCTGATGATAAATTACGAAAAATCAATATATCCTTGCAAGCACGTCTTGAAAAAATGGCTTTAGAGGTTACGATTGCGCTGGGAGAATAGTATGCAACAACAAAAAAGTTTTGGGTCACAAGTATATGGCACACTTTATCTCGTGCCAACGCCAATTGGCAATTTGGGTGATATCTCAGTACGAGCACTGGATACGCTGCGTGATGTTGACTTGATTGCTGCCGAAGATACTCGACATACGCAGCAGTTGTTGAACCATTTTGGTATTGAAACACCGCAGACCAGTTTTCATGAACATAATTGGCAAGCCAAAATTCCAAATATAGTTGCTGATTTGCAAAATGGCATGAATGTAGCGCAGGTTAGTGACGCTGGTATGCCATCGATTTCGGATCCGGGTAAAGAATTAGTGGCTGCTGCTATTACGGCGGCGATTCCAGTTGTGCCAATTCCGGGTGCCACTGCTGGCGTGACAGCTTTAATTGCCAGTGGATTAGTACCGCAACCTTTTTATTTTTACGGTTTTTTGAAACGTAAAAACAGTGAACAATTAGCTGAATTACAGCAGTTATCCACAATGAAAGATACGCTTATTTTTTATGAAGCACCCCATCGTTTAAAGCAAACGTTGGTGAACATTCAAAAAATAATGGGACCAGATCGAAAACTGGTGTTAGCACGTGAATTGACAAAACGCTATGAAGAATTTTTACGGGGAACAGTTTCTGAATTAGTGGCTTGGGCACAAGAAAATGAGATTCGCGGTGAATTCGTTGTCATGATAGATGGCTTTGATGGGGCTGTTGTTGCAGAAACGTCAGAAACCACATTATCAGTCAGAGAAGCTGTTGACGCACTGATTGAAAAAGGACTGCGACCAAATGCAGCTATTAAACAAGTTGCTAAAGAGCGCGAACTAGATCGTCAAGCCGTTTATGCAGATTATCATGGGATAAATTAAAATGAAAAAATATGAAATAGAACGTCGTGTTGAATATTATGAAGCAGACACGACACAAAAGTTGTCACTACCAATGATTTTGAATTTAGCGGTTTTGGCATCTAAAAATCAAAGTGACGAACTTGGGGTTGGTCAAGATTATCATTTGGCAATGGGACTAGGTTGGGTCATTTTGCAGTATGAAGTTAAGATTAAAAGGCGACCTAAGGTGGGTGAATTAATGCGTATTCAAACCTATGCTGCTGAATACAATCCATTTTTTGTACGACGACCTTTTATATTTTTTGATGAATCAGGTGATGAAATTATTAAGGTGTCATCAATTTGGACGATGCTTGATATTAAAAATCGTCGTATGGCACGTTTGCCACAAGAAATTGTTGATAAATACGACGCACAACGCGTTAAACAAGTCCCTCGTATTCCCAATCCAATCAAAATAACGGATGATGATACCGTCATTGAAAATGATTATCATGTACGGTATTTGGATATTGATGCCAATCAACATGTTAATAATTCAAAGTACTTTGAATGGATGCAGGATGTCTTGTCACCAGAATATTTGATGACGCATGAAGTGACGCATATTAACTTGAAATTTGAAAATGAAATTCGTTTGGGACATACGATTTTATCACAAGTCGTTTTAGGTGATGGTGAAACACGTCACCGTATTATGATGGGAGATACGGTTAGTGCCGAAGCAGAATTTAAATGGCGTGAGTTGTAGTATAATTTAAGATAAGATACTCAAGAAAGGGGATGTATCTACCACATAGGGTAGATACGTTTATAATTATGGCAGTATTAGTACTTGGTGGTGCAGGATATATTGGCTCACACATGGTG
>NZ_JACVUE010000009.1:0-85496 GCF_016624925.1 Leuconostoc sp. S50
CAAACTTGCTGACTCACTTGATGTCGATTCACTATCACTCAATGATGTTGAGTTACTCAAACTTGCTGACTCGCTTGATGTCGATTCACTCGTACTTGCTGATTCAGATTCCATTGGAACAGTTGCATCAAAGACTGGCGCAACAACACTATAAGTTGGTATCACATCTGAAGAACCAAAAGAAATATACAAGTCTGAATTTTTATAAATACTGTCGCCAGCAGCCAATGTTGTGTAAAATGAAAGCGCATTGCCTTGTGCATCTTGAGCAATCACACCATTCTTATTTAAGACTGGAAAATAACCCGTGGCATCTATGCTGTCCACTTTTTGTGTGCCATTGAATGATACAAAGTCACCCAACACGTAAGTATCACCAGTAGTGCTATTGGTTACTGTCAAATTATTATAGATATAATCCAAGAAAGACTGTACCTGCGCAGCAGTTAAAGTTGTACTGCCATCAACACTTGTATTTACAAACGGAACACATGGTTCTGCCAAATTAATTGTGCCAGTAAAATAGCTACGATTATCAGAATTATTTGACTGCATTGGGCCTATATTAGTTTTGATAGGACCAGTCCCCTGTGTACTTAAATAAACACTCTGAACTGATAGATTCTGCCATTGATCAAAACTATAAAATTGATCGATATCGACACCAACGTGCGCGCCAACATATTCATCAGCGATTGCTTGTGCATCTGTTTTGTCAGCAATATTTGAAGCAATCGTCTCATTTGTACCCGTCGCAACATATCCAGCGGACAAAGCATCATCAACGCTTTGCAACGTGTCAGTTTTTTTAAGTGCACCTATTGTTGATGTCGCTGCTGCTTCACTTGAATTATCATTGCTACCTGTACTCAAACTACTTGCACTGGTTGCATCAGTAGCACTCAAACTAGTTGTTCCATTTCCATCAGATTCACTATTTGACGTCGCAATATCGCTGCTGCTTGTTTGATTATTCACAAGTTGGGTACTAAAATCCCCATTCGTGCTTTCTGTCACTAATGATGTGCTGCTATCATCAGTATTCGTTTGAACAGTGCTAGATTGGGTCGCATTATCGTCCGCACTAACGGTTGTTAAATCCGTCATCATAGCTGCGCCTGCCATAAATGCTAATGCCGCCATCATCCACTGTTTCTTAGCTTTATACATTTTAAACTTGATTGTTCGTACCGGTGTAAAATTATTTGCTGACTTACTCATATTATATCCCACCATTTATTTCACTTACATTTTGTAACATGAAATATTATAACTTTACTTCACAAAAAAGTCAACATTTCTTCACATTTAGATTTTTAATCACTATTTTTGGTGTTTTATCCATATTTTCAGGTTTTTTTGTGAACAAAAAAACTAAAGTAGCTAGCCGAAAGCTAACTACTTTAGTCTGAAATGAGAATTACTATTTATTTGTCTAAGCGGGCACGGAATGCTTTTGTCGCTTCCTCATAGCCAGGCTTACCTAATAGTGCAAACATAGCTGTCTTATAGGCTTCAACACCCGGTTGGTTGAATGGGTTAATGCCAAAAGTATAACCAGACGCCCCAACAGCCATTTCAAAGAAATAAATCATGTAACCGAGTGAATAAGCATCTTGTGCCGGCAAGTGGACAGCCAAGTTAGGCACACCACCATCAACGTGAGCTAAAGTAACCCCTTGAGATGCTTTGGTATTCACTTCATCGATCGTGATACCTTCCAAATATTGCAAACCATCATTGTTGCCTTCTTCATGTGGTAGGTCCAAATTAGATACAGGATTGTCTAACTTAACCACTGTCTCAAACAAATCACGGCGTCCTTCTTGAATGTATTGTCCAAGTGAGTGCAAGTCAGTTGAGAAGTTAGCTGAAGATGGATAGATACCCTTTTGATTTTTACCTTCAGACTCGCCCATCAATTGCTTCCACCACTCTGACAAATATTGCATTGAAGGTTCCCAGTTAATCAACAATTCTGTTGTATAACCCTTATCATACAAAATACGACGAACGGCTGCATATTTATATGCCTCGTTCTTTTTTAAATCAGAATCAGTATATTCGTTTTGCGCATCACGAGCGCCGTCCATCAATTTTTGGATATCAGCGCCTGAAGCAGCAATTGGCAACAAGCCAACAGCTGTCAAAACAGAGAAGCGACCACCGACACCATCAGGAATTGTGAATGTTTCATAACCTGATGCCGCTGCTTCATCGTGCAAAGCACCACGATTGGCATCTGTTGTGGCATAGATACGCTTCTTAGCAGCATCAGAACCATACTTTTTCTCTAACAATTGTTTAAACACACGGAAAGCAATTGATGGTTCCGTTGTTGTGCCAGACTTTGAGATAACGTTGACAGAAAAGTCTTGATCACCAATGACACGAACTAAATCATTTAAGTAAGCTGCAGAAGTTGAGTTACCAGCAAAATAAATTTTAACACCTTGACGTTGGTCATCCGACAATTCATTATTAAACATTGGATTCAAGAAATCAACCGCCATCTTCGCGCCCAAATATGAACCACCAATACCAATGACAACCAAAATCTTTGAATCAGATTGAATTTGTTGCGCCGCCTTTTGAATACGTGCGAATTCTTCCTTGTCGTAATCAGTAGGTAGAGTCAACCAATCAGAATATTCTGCACCAGCGCCCGTACGATTGCGCAATTGTTGGTCAGCCATCGTAATTAATGGTTGCATTTCGTCCAATTCGTGTGGTGCAACAAAATTCTCAATGTTCTTTGTGTCAAATGTAATGTGTGCCATTTTTCGCTCCTATTATTAACATTATGAAATCGTTTTCACTATTATTTTATCACAACTTTGACGCTGCTGCCTCATCAACAATAATTGTAACATTTTCGTGATTTTGTAGAACAGAAGCTGGCACATTTTCAGATACTGGGCCATTAACAGTTGCAGCAATTGCCTCTGCCTTACTGTCACCATAAGCTACTAACAGGATTTGTTTAGCTGACATAACTGACGCAATCCCCATTGAAATAGCTTGGGTTGGCACGTCAGATTCTTTTTCAAAGAAGCGTGCATTTGCATCAATTGTAGATTGCGTTAAATCAACAATATGCGTTGTTGAGTCAAAAGATGTTCCCGGCTCGTTAAAACCAATATGTCCATTTCGACCAATCCCAAGTAATTGTAAGTCGATAGGATTTTCCGCAATAATTTGATCGTATGCTTTAGCTGCTGCTTCATGATCGTCACTTTTACCATCAGGAACATAAGAATGTTTGAAAGGTTTTTGATTAAAGAGATGTTGATTCATAAAATAACGATAACTTTGGTCATTATCACCATCTAATCCCAAATATTCATCCAAGTTGACTGATGTCATATTTGAAAAATCTAAATCACTTGCTGTTAAACGATCATATAATGCAATTGGTGAAGAACCTGTTGCCAAGCCTAACACTTTTGCCCCGCCCTTAATCACATTCTGATAAATTTCAAATGCCTTTTGAGCACCTTCGTCAGCGTTTTTAACTTTGATAATATTCATGATGTGGTCTCCATTCTTAATTGGTCTATACCGCTTTGGTCTATACCAATATAATAGCATTATTTTAACGGAATAACAAGGTCACAATTTGAATAGTCACAAAAAAATCGATCTTTCGATCGATTGCGTTGTCTACCCCTAAAACAGATTGCGCCAAAGTCTCACAAACCAGTTGGCTTGCGTGCCTTTAACACCAGATTTTACAGTTAATTGTTTATCAGTTTTTGGAGTATAAGGTAAATATTGGGCGTCTAAAGCAGGACTGATATACCCAATCGTTTGATTTTTATTTAGCTTGGCAAGCTTAGTGTTCACACTCAAATTCGATAATTTAAGTTGCGTTTTTTTACTTGTCCAAAAAGTTTTGGTTTCCGCCAAATTGACCGGAACTTCAGTCTTCTTTAATGCTTTAAATTTTATATTTTGTATTGTTTGATTACTTGTAAATGTGTGACCTTGCTTTTTGGTTAATACTTCATTGACCACATCCAAAGTAGCTTGATACCGCGTTTTTTCATCCATATAATCACCGGCGCCATTGACAACAGTGATAAACTCATGCCCATTCTGATCCTTAATAATACCTGTAAATGCTGCACCAGATTCAGGTGTTGAGCCGGTTTTTAGCCCTTCAATTACCAGTTTGTTTGGATTAGACAGTTTTGGCATTGTTTGTGTCATCAATTGCCAATAGTCAGTTTTGTCAGTTACCACATAGGACGGCGTTAAATGATACGAAACAGTCAGTTTTTCAGATAGTTTCCGCAATGTTGGGTCCAATGCCAAATCTGCTTTGGCAATCATTGCAAGTTGTTTCGCCGTCGCATGATTGGCAGCAGTCTTTGGAGCACTCTTAACTTGATTTTCAAAGGCATCACCGTTGACTTGACCAGCAGAATTGTACCACTGAGAACCGGTTAAATGTAATGACTTTGCCCACATTTGTAAGGCTTGCTGAGTTGTTTTACCTTTAGGCGTCATAAACTCACCTAGTGCAAATGCAGCATCATTAGCAGAATTAGCAAACATAACGTCATATAATTCTTTAACAGATAATTTATCGCCAGCCTTCACGGCTATATGAGAAAACAGATGGCTGTCTTGATCAGATAAATCTGATTTACTTGTAATTGGTACTTTAGTTGTCCATTTAATTTTGCCAGACTTAATGCCTTGTAAGACACCATAAGCTGTCAACATTTTGGTTTGCGAAGCAATCGATACCTGTTTATCAGCATTTTTGACACCAAGTACTTGACCAGTTTTTGCGTCAATTACAACTGCTGAAGTGGCATTGACACTCAAATTGATTGGTTTATCAGTCACGTGTTTGACATTCGTTGGCTTTGAAACATCTTTTTTACTCGTTGATAGCCCAACAATTAAACCAATCAGTAAAATAACTACTCCGCCAATTATTAGCTTAGTTTGATTCCTCTTCATAACTTACTCCCTTTTGTTTGAGCGGGAGACTAATGACAAAAGTTGTTAAATCATCATCTGATTCAGCAGACACAAGACCATGATGCTGTGTCACAATACCTTTAACAATCGCGAGACCAAGCCCCGTTCCCCCTGTTTTACTATTACGAGAACTTTCTACGCGATAAAAACGATCAAAAATATCGTCTAGCGCATCCCCCGGAATTTTAGCCCCATCATTAATCACACGAATCTCAACATTCTCATCTCGTACTTGAGCTGTTAACTTAATAAACGTGGCGCCATCACCATACTTAAAAGCATTCGTAATTAAATTCATCAACACACGCGCTAACTTATCAGAATCAGCTTCAATCACAATCATCTCTGGATTGGTTAATTGCGTCAACTTAATATTTTTTTCCTGTGCTTCAAGTTCGTAGCTCGCTAATAATTGACCAAACAAATCACTTAAACTTAATGATGTGAGATTCAAAGACGCATCTTGAGCCTGTGTCTTTGAAAATTCAAATAGATCCTCAACCAACACTTTCATTTGATTGGATTTATCATAAGCCGTATGAATATACTTTTTGCGGTTATCGTCGCTAAGATTTTCACCCATTTCTACCAATCCGAGGTAACCAATAATCGCTGTTAATGGCGTACGCAAATCATGTGAAATATTGGTAATCATTTCATCTTTAGAGCGTTCACTAGCGCGTTCTTCTTCTCGAATACGTCGCGTGTTAGTCGCAATCGTGTTAGAAACATCAATCAGCGCTTGCGTTTTGGGCGCATACGTAGCGTGCCAATCAATAGCCATATCCGCATTGTCGGCAGATATTTGTCGTAATTCCCTAATTAATCGCAACAAACTTTCATCTCGTCGCCACTTAACATACTGAACGATAATAATTGCAAAATTACCTAGTACAAATACAAAAAATTCCAGTACCTGCCAAGTATTACTGGAAAATCTATTAACTCGCTGCGCTAAAGCATCAAACCCTGTCATAGTTGTCCAACTATATAGGCAAAGCAACAGCAAAGTAACGATGATATAATAATTTTTTGTGCGATTATGTTTAAAAAATATCGCTATTTTTTTCATTGGTTCACTTCAATTTTATAGCCAACACCCCAAACTGTTTGGATGACTTGGTCACCATTAGTGGCTTCTTCAATTTTGTCACGCAAATGAGAAACGTGCACCATAACTGTTTTTGCTGATACAACCGATTCTTGTTGCCAAACACGCTCAAAAATATCATCAGCTGAGAAAACACGATTAGGATGAGAAGCTAATAAGTACAAAATACCAAATTCTAATGCTGTTAAATTGACCAAATCACCATCTGATGTTTTAACTTCATGGCTGTCTTTATTGATAACAAGTGACCCAATATCTAACACGTCGGGTGTTTGGTCTTGTACAGCATTTTCTGCACGACGCAAGAGTGACCTAACGCGCGCCATTACTTCCAGTGGATTGAATGGTTTAGTAACGTAATCGTCAGCACCTGTGATCAATCCCTGAATTTTATCCATGTCGCCTGACTTAGCTGACAACATCAAAATTGGAATACGACTATCCTTACGTACCGCTTTGACAACTTCTAGACCATTCATATTTGGCATCATCACGTCTAAAATCATCAAAGCGATGTCTGGGTTTGTGTTCAGCTTTGACATTGCTTCTTTGCCATCACCGGCCATAATTGGGTCATAGCCTTCATTTTTTAAATAAATTTCTAATAACTCTGCAATTTCAAGATCATCATCAACGACTAGAATTTTCATGGTTCAATTTCCTTTCAATTACTTTTGCGCAGCTTCTAAGCGCGCTTGTTGTGATAATTGACTAATGGCGAAGAAACCACCCTTTAAGCCAGCGCGTTGACGATTCCAACGGAAGGCAAGATAAGCAACGGCCGCCAAGACAATATAGACAATCGCAGGCAATGTTGGGTTAATAACAGCTGGCAACATACCCAAAACGACGAATCCTAAAATCCAAGCTACCATCGCAGCAATAAGATAACCCCAGCGACGGCTACGAGAATTAGTTTGTTCAGGTGCTTTTGGGTTAGGTGTTAACTTCAAAACCACTGCTGTATAAATCGACCCACCCAGTCCGGCAATCAGCAACAAAGAAATAATTCCTGCGCCTTGATTGCGATTGTTTTTTGAGAAAAACAGTGTCAAACCAAAGACTAAAGCAAATAACATAAATATGGCTAATGATGTATCAATCGCTAAGGTACTAAATTTGAAATCAAAAAGTTTTTTAGCTGTTTTTTTAGGATCAAGATACTGTTGAACAGCTTGTGTTGGTGTACCAAACAATTGCGCCGCTGTTTGTCCTTGACCTTGTGTTGCCAACAGTTTAGCTTCTACCTCTGATACAATGGCGTCTATTTTTTCACCATCTAATTTTTTATTTTGAGCCAATAGTTTTTTGAATTGGAACATAAAATCCTGATTTTTTTTCGTTAATTCACGATTTTCTGACATGCGTTGTTGCCTCCCTAGGTTATGTACGGCGCGAGTGCACCTTTATATTGATTAAACGTTAAATCGGAACTCGATAATATCGCCGTCTTGCACGACATATTCCTTACCTTCTGAGCGCAGTTTTCCGGCTTCTTTCACTGCTTTAACTGAGCCTAAAGCATCTAAGTCGTCAAAACTAATCGTTTCAGCACGAATAAAACCACGTTCAAAATCAGAATGAATGACACCAGCAGCTTGTGGCGCCTTGGCACCTGCTCTAAAAGTCCAAGCACGTGTTTCTTTACCACCAGCTGTGAAGAAAGTCCGCAAATCAAGCAAATGATAGGCTGCTCGAATCAACTTATTCAATCCAGGCTCATCAACCCCAGCCATCTCCAAAAATTCAGCACGTTCATCATCTGGTAGTTCGGCAATTTCTTCTTCTGCACTTGCTGACAAACCAATGACATCAGCACCTTCGCTATTAGCAAACGTTTTGATTTCATTAAAGTACTTTGAAGATTCAGGATCAGCCATATCATCTTCAGCCAAATTAGCAACATACAAAACGGGTTTTGTAGTCAATAAGAATAAGCCTTTGACAATTTTTTGTTCATCATCGTTAAACGCAACTGTTCGAGCGGATTGTCCCGCTTCTAGTGCTGGCTTTAATCTTTCAAGAACTGCAAATTCAGCTTTAGCAGCCTTATCGCTGCCCTTAGCCGCGCGAGCTACCTTGGCATACCGCTTGTCAACCGTTTCAAGGTCGGCCAAAATCAGCTCAGTGTTAATTGTTTCAATGTCATCCAACGGATTAACAACACCATTCACATGAATAATTTCATCACCATCAAAAGCGCGGACAACGTGGACAATGGCATTCACTTGACGAATGTTTTCTAGGAATTTATTCCCTAATCCTTCACCTTGTGAGGCGCCTTTAACAATACCAGCAATATCTGTGAATTCAAAAGTTGTTGGGATAACTTTATCAGCAGGTTCAATGGCTTGAATGCGTGCCAAACGCTCGTCTGGTACTTCTACCATACCAACGTTGGGCTCAATCGTCGCAAAAGGATAGTTAGCCATTTCTGCACCAGCTTTCGTAATTGCGTTAAATAATGTTGATTTGCCGACGTTTGGAAGGCCGACGATTCCAGCAGTAAGTGCCATGTTAATCTTCTTTCTGACTTGCTTCTTCAAGTATTTTTTTCAATCGTTTGTTAAAATCAAAACGCGACATCATAATCCCACGTCCACATTTTGTACAAGATAATTTAATATCTGCGCCAACACGCGTAATTTCCCAAGCATTGGCACCACAAGCATGTGGTTTTTTCATTTCAACAATGTCATGTAAATTGTATGTTAATGGTGTTGCCATCAATCTACCTCGATATTTAATAACGCTAAAATGCGACTTAAATCATCATTTGAAACATAGTTAATTTCAATTTTGCCATTCCCTTTGGTGGCTGTGTTGACTTTAACTTTTGTGCCAAATTTTTCTTCTAGTTGTGTGGCAACTGCCGCAATGAACGGTGAAATTTGTGGCTTTTCAGAGGCAGCAGGCTCATCACCAGATTCATTGATTTGTTTAACTAATGCTTCAACTTGACGGACATTTAAACCACGCGCCATAATTGTAGCAACAACTTTGTCAATTTGTGATTTTTTCTTTAAGCCTAATACAGCTCTTGCCTGTCCCATTGATAAATCACCATCTTGTAACAATGTTTGGACATTTTCTGGTAACTTCAACAGTCGCAATGCATTTGCCACAGTTGCTCTATCTTTACCAACTTTTTCAGCAAGTTGAGCTTGGCTAAGTGACAATCTTGTCATTAAAGCATCAAATGCTTGCGCTTCTTCAATGACATTCAAATCATCACGCTGTAAGTTTTCAATTAGTGCCACGGCTGCCATCGTGTCATCATCAACCTGACGCACAATAGCTGGTATAGTGGTTAATTTAGCTAATCGTGAAGCGCGTACACGTCGCTCACCAGCAATAATTTGATAGCTTTTACCGTCTTCACGAACGATAATCGGTGTTAAAACACCGCTATCTTGAACCGACGTTGCCAATTCCTGTAACTTCGTCTCGTCAAAATGACGGCGTGGTTGAAATGGATTAGGCTTTATAGCACTCAAGTTAAGCTGCACAACATTCTCGGTTGCAGTCGGCTCTTTTGTTGCAGATTTTGTATGTTCAACTGCTGATTTTGACACATTATTGGCGCCAAATAGTGAACTCATGCCTTTTCCAAGGCCACCTTTTTTATTTGCCATATTGCTTCAAGACCTCCTGTGCCAGATCATTGTAAACTTGAGCACCAACACTTCTTGGGTCAAAATCAATGATTGCTTGTCCATAAGATGGCGCCTCGCTCAAACGAACTGTTCTTGGGATGATTGTCTCATAGACTTTGTCATCAAAGTAATTCCGCACTTCTTGCGCAACCTGCTTGGCCAAATTTGTGCGTCCGTCATACATTGTCAATAAAATTCCGGCAACGTCTAACTCTGGATTGAATTGCTGGCGAACCAGCTCAATTGTATTCAACAATTGGCCCAACCCTTCTAAGGCGTAAAATTCAGTTTGTACAGGAATAAGAATAGCATCTGCTGCCGTAAATGCATTGACAGTTAACAAGCCTAAAGCTGGTGGATTATCAATCAAAATAAAGTCATAATCATCACGCACTTTTTCAAGTGCTGTTTTCAAACGATATTCACGTTTTTCTTGATTTGATAATTCGATTTCAGCGCCTGATAATTGAATGGTAGCGGGCACTAAATCATAATTATCCGTTGGAATAATAACATCATGCAACGGTGTTTGCTCAACGATAACGTCATAACTATCAACTGTTAAAGCTGATTTATCAACGCCAGATCCACTAGTCGCATTACCTTGCGCATCAATATCAACCAATAAGACACGCTGCCCAGCTTGTGCTAATGCTGCGCCTAAATTGATACTTGTAGTGGTCTTACCAACACCACCTTTTTGATTGGCTAATGCAATTATTTGTGCCATTTTAGGCGCCTCCTATTTTAGTTTAAGCAATTGGTTTTTTACTTGGCGTACCCGCTTGACGCGGATACTTCTTAGGTGTTTTAGTCACTTTATCAACAATTTGTATAAATCGTGAATCACCATTAGGCAATTCAAACGCGTATTCATCGCGCATTTTACCACCCAAAGTTTGCAAGGCTTTTTGACCATCAGCCAATTCTTGTTGCGCAGCTGCACCTTTCATGACTAGAAATTCACCACCAATGTGGACAAATGGCAACGTATACTCGGCCAATACGCTCGTCCGTGCAACAGCACGCGCTGTTGCATAATCAAATTGCTCCCTGAGCGTTGGGTTTTGTCCGATATCCTCAGCACGCCCATGAACAATAGTAACGTCACTTAACTTAAGCTCCTCGACAACGGTTTGTAAAAACTTAACCCGTTTTTGCAAAGCGTCCACCAAGGTGATTTTAAGATTTGGAAAGGCAATTTTGAGTGGTATCGATGGAAAGCCAGCGCCAGTACCAATATCAATTAAGCTATGCTCACCATCCTGCAAGTTTTTTTCATAAAATGCAACTGTCAGTGAATCATAAAAATGTTTGAGATAGACCTCTGATTTTTCAGTGATTGCCGTCAGATTAACACTGGCATTAGCTGTCACTAATAATTCATAATATTGTTCAAATTGCGCTAATTGCGCATCAGTTAATGTCATGCCGGCTTGTTTGAGTGCATTCATGAAGTCTTCGTTTGTCAATTGTGTTCTCCAATTTTAATTAGTTCAGCACACAAAAAGCGCCATTTTCAACTACTACTAGAATACCTAAAAATGGGCTATTTTTCAAGTTTTCCCGCGTTGATATTTGCATCATCGATTTGCGCAACCATCAACAAAAACCAAGCATTAAACGCTGGTCCATCAATATCAAGTGCCACATGAGTATTTGTCGTATCATGGGTACTTTGTAAAATGTCACCGACAGTCGCACCAATTGCCGGTCCGCTTGTCACTACATCAATCCAAATGTCCCTCATTTGATATTTTTCGGGGTGCAATAAGTAATATAACGTATTAACGTCATGCATTGGCTTACCAGTTCCCGTGTGATCAGCGTAGTGGTCAAATAACGCTGACAACATTCGTCCCGTTTCATTGATCTGTGCTAATGTTGCTAAAGAATCAGTTGTCAAAACAGCCTTTTCTGTTACATCAAGACCCAACATTGTAATAGACAAACCACTTTCAAACACAATTTTGGCAGCATCCGGATCAGTAAAAACATTAAATTCAGCTACTGATGTCAAATTTCCACCAGACAAACTGCCACCCATAATCACTAATCGCTCAATTTTCTGCAAATCGTCTGGAAATCGCTCTATCAACATCGCGATATTAGTAAATGCCCCAACCGCAACCAACGTAATCGGTTCATGTGATGCCTGTATGGCCTGATGCATGGCCACAACTGCTTCGTCGGCAATTGTTTGAGTGGATAATGTGCCAAAACCATAGCCCGGCATGCCGCTTTCACCATGAATTGCCGCTGCATCTTTAAATGGCTTGACGAGTGGTTTTTCTGCACCGCGAGCTACTTTAACATCTTGTCGATTGAAATAATGCGTTAACTTCAGCGCATTCAGCGTTGTTTTATCGACAGAAACGTTTCCCGCAACCGTCGTTACCAATCGCACATCAAAAGCAGAATTTGTCAGTAATATGCTGAGTGCCGCAGCATCGTCAATGCCCGGGTCAGTGTCAAAAATAATCGGAATTGTCATGTTTTCCCCTTTAGTTATTATTGTTATTATTATACCAAAGCTTTCAACTTGACATTTTTGAAAGTCCGTTTTATTATGGTCTTAATCTAGGAAAGGGGGTCATAACTTTTGAGTAATTCTAACGGAAAACGCTCAATCGTTTTGGCCGCTTAATAGGAAAAGCGGTCGATTCGATTGCAGCAACCACGAAGCAAGTTTGATTTAGATTCTGCTTCGTGGTTTTTTATTGCCTTTTACATGTCATTTGCCAAATAAAAAAGCACCCCAAATCGGTGTGCTTTTGCAAATAATTATTTACGTGCTGCGAGTTTGAAATCCAAAGGAACGCCGACAGCATGGTGATAGAATCCCGTAACATCAGGATTAACTAATTCTGGTTGTGCTTGGTAATACAGCGGATTCAAAATGGCTTGTTGATTGATAATTTTTTCCAATCCCTTTTCGTCAGCCGCGCGTTTAGTATCATTTGTAGCATCAACACCCTTTGCTTTGTTCCATAATGCATCGTAATCAGCGTTTGAGTTGTGGTTGTAGTTATTAGCATTGCCAGTCGAAGCCAAATCTAAGAATGTAGTTGGTTCGGCATAATCAGCACCCCACTGCGTCAACATGATTTGGAAATTAGCATTCGAGCCATCTTGCAAACGTTGCTTGAATGGCACAAACTTTTCGGTCACTTTTAAGCCAGGCAGATTCTTACTCCATTGGCCTTGCAAATAATTGACCACATCTTTCGCGTTGGCAACACGATCCGTATCGGCTTCAATTTCGAGGGTAATTGATTTTTCACCCAACTCTTTTAGTCCTTCTTGGAATAGTTGTTGCGCTTTTTCTTTATTGTACTTGTAGTCTTGTTTAGCATACGTCGCAAAATCAGTCCCATTTACCGAGCTCAATCCTTTAGGTGTAAATGATGTGGCTGGTGTTGACGTACCTGACAATACTTGTGAATTTAACTCTGAACGGTTCGTCACTAAATTCAATGCTTGACGAATCTTCGTATTATTCAACGCCTTGACATTTCCGGACTGGTTATAAGCCAAAAATACAGTCGTTGCTTGCGGCGTGATGCGATATCCCTTATTATTCTTATTTGCCTCTGATAATTGTGGCGTGTTAACCAATGCAGAGTCCAGCTTACCTGTCTTATACATTTGCACAGCGACTTCAGCTTTTTGAATCACTTGCAAATCAATTTCAGGTGTCTTAACAGCTTTTGCATCCCAGTAATACTTATTCTTAACTAACTTAAACTTATTGTTTGTTCCGTTCCAACCCTTAAATACGTAAGGTCCATTGTAAAGCGTCTTGCTAGCGGTTGTCCCGTACTTTTTACCATATTTTTCAACAAAGCTTTGCTTTTGTGGGAAGAAAGTTGGGAACGTCAACAAACTTTTAAATTGCGGCATTGGCTTTTCCAGTGAAACTGTTAAGGTATTACCACTGGCTTTAATACCCAAAGTACTTTTATCAGCCTTACCCGCTTGGATCGCGTCAGCATTTTTAATTCCGCTATACAAATAAGCGTATTCTGACGCCGTTTTTTGATCATTGGCACGTTGCCAAGCATAAACGAAGTCTTTTGCCGTTAACTTACTGCCATCAGACCACTTGAGCCCATTGCGCAAGGTAATCGTCCAAGTTTTGCCATCAGCAGAAGATTTAATTGATTTGGCAAGGGCCAACTGTGGCTTCCCATTCTTGTCAGCGCGAAGTAAACCTTCACCAGCATTACCAACAACATCCATTGAATATTCATCAGTAATTGTTGCCGAATCCAACCCATTCAAAGGTGTCGGTAACGAAAAGTGTAGTGTTTTATCACTGCTAGTGCCAGAACTCCCCCACAAGCCAGCTGCACGAGTGCCACCGACAACAGCCACAACGACTACACCACCAATTGTTAGTTTTTGCCATTTCTTCATTAAAATATCCTCACTATATTCTACCGTATTTTTTCATTTTACCACATTAAAGACTAATCGGCTGTATAAATGCAATAATTAGGCACTTTTTTCACGGTTAGTCTAATGAATAAACATTGATGACGAATATGTACCAATTTTCAGGAATATTATATATATTTTATGTAATAACATAGACAGAACAAAAATATTGTCTTATACTAAGGGCTAACAAGATAAACAAATCAATATATATAGCTATTTTAGCGAGGTAAAATTATGATTGGTATAGAATATATTTTAGAAACGGATTGGAAGCAATCCGCATATATTATTGCGACTGGCGATACGCAATTGGTCAATGTATCAGATCGTGTCCACCATTTATGGCGTGACTCATCTCATGCGCGTGCACTACCACGTGACAATCGGATTAAAGAACAAGCACGTATTTTGTCTGATTTTCAGGAAAACGGTTGGGCATAGTTTGATTAAAGTTAAGTAATTAAAGCAGCCTTACTTCGTCGAGAAAAAAATATTACATTTGCTTTTTATATGCAAAATAAAAACGAACGGTCGATTAGACTGTTCGTTTTGTTTTTATGCCGCCGGTGGGAGTCGAACCCACACGGTGTTGCCACCACTGGATTTTGAGTCCAGCGCGTCTGCCAATTCCGCCACAGCGGCATGCGCTGTATGATTGCTTGATTTCAAACAACTACACTAGAATACCAAGATATCGCTACCCTGTCAACCCTTTTTATTTTTTTCTCTTTCTTCAGCCAAAAATTCTTCGTGCGTTTCTTTTTTCAGAACGTGCGAAACGTGATTTAGGGCGTTGTCTAAAAGCGTCAAAACGTGAGAATCACTCAAACAATATAGAATTTCACGCCCCTGACGTTTGGTTTGCACTAATTGTGCCTCACGCAAGAGTTTCAACTGATGAGAAACAGCCGATTGTTCCATATCTAAGATTGCGATGATTTCTGAGACGCTATAAGCGCGTTCACGCAAAAGCTCTAAAATCGTTAATCGCTGGCGATTACCCAATAATTTAAAAATGGTTTCTAGTTCAATAATGACATCTTTTTTCATACCCCTATTATAACAGGGTAAATAAATGTTGTAATGTACCAGCTGCAAACATGACATAAATACCGAGTGCAACATAGATAATCAGCTGTACTTTATCACCAAAGCGTTCTAATAGTCGATAAATAATCGGCATCTGTGTCACTTTATAAGCAAGCAATAAAGCCAACGATAAAATCACAATAAAGATTGCAAAAATTAATGGTAACAAGGTTAAATTAATCGTTGTAAAATACGGCACATACAGCGCAATGTTATCAGCACCACATGTCGCTATCGTAATGCCCACCATCTTGAAAATTAATTGTTGATTGTCTGAATGACGTAAATTATCCGCAACTTCAGCCACCTCATCTGAGTTGGTATAATAATTTTTGATACCAATAAAAATTGGCAAAATACCTAACAAGCCTAATAGCCATTCTTCCGGTACTTGTTTGAGACCCAAAGCAATGCCTACCGAAATCATCACCAACACCGCATTACCAAGATAAGCGCCGAAAACGACTGATCGTACTTGCGCTGATTTGCGGTATTGTCCAAAAATAAATAGCAAAATAATAAAATAATCAGTTGTCGTCCCAATATATGATAGTGCCGCCGTTATTAATGTTTGTAACATGTTTTCAATTACCTTTATATGAAATTTTATTCATATAAATTATAACATGAAATATTTTTCATGTATAGACCAAAAAAATAGCTGCCGCTTGATATCAACCATTTTCAACAGCGTTGACACTCTTTGAAATAACCGTTTTAATCAATTAGCAGTTATGTGTTTAACTATCGTGACGTGCGACCATTGATGAAATCTTTGCATGGCGAGCAACGTAAGCGGCTTGTGAACCTAGCGATCCCCAGAAACCTTCACGCGAATGTGCACCAACAATAATCAAGTCAGCGCCAACACGTGGTGCAATATCCTGCACAAGTACCTCGCCTGCCTTAGCACCATCCGCAAAAATCGTTTCAACGTTAACGGCCCCTTTTGAGACAGCGTACGCACGATATTTTTCCAAATTAGCTTCAAACTCGGCACGTTTTTCTTTAATAAAATCAAGGTGTAGTGCGTCGATTGTTGACAAATCACCCATTTCTAAAACTGTGGCAATTGTCAACTTTGATCCGTCTTCACTAGCCTGATGAATCGCATTAGCTAAAGCAAAGTAGCCTTGCTGTGATTCATCAACACCAACTAAGATGTTTTTAAATTGCATTGGTTCGATGTTTAAGTTTAATTCACTCATGATATCTCTCCTCTTAGGCACCAAATAGTTGACCAATAATTTGTACAACCAACTGAATATTCAAAACTGTTAAGACAGCAAATGTAATCCATCCCAAAATTGTCATCCACATTGGATTAGCAAATTCTTTACCCATAATCTTCTTTGATGACGTGAATAAAATCAATGGTGCCATGGCGAATGGCAAGGCAACTGATAAGAAGACCTGTGAATAAACCAGCAATTGATCGAGTTTATCTTCAGCGCCACCGTAAATCAATGTGAAAGCAACAACTGGTATCAAAGCTAATCCACGTGTTACGACACGACGTAACCACATTGGGATACGCATGTGTAAGAAGCCTTCCATAATGATTTCACCGGTTAATGTACCAGTAATGGTTGAGTTTTGACCTGATGCTAGCAAAGCAACCGCAAATAGTGTTGATAGTATTGGTGAAGCAACTGCACCAGCAATTGTCTTATCACCCAAAGCACTATACATTGAACCAAAAGTACCAACTTTATCAGCGTGACCAAAGAACAAAGCCGCTCCCAAAATCAAAAGTAATGAATTGATAACAAAAGCCAAAGACAATTGGATATTTGAATCCCATGTCATAAAGCGAACCGCTTCTTTAATTGCAGATTTGTCATTACGATCAACCTTACGTGTTTGTGAAATTGATGAGTGCAAGTAAAGGTTGTGTGGCATAACTGTAGCACCAATAATACCCAAAGTCAGTGTCAACTTAGAGTCGCCACCACCAATAGGTGAAGCACTACTTAAATCTTGTAGTTGTGGCAAATAACCACCAAACAAAGCTGTCAATTCAGGCTTTGATAGCACAACGAGATAAGCAAAGATAACCAAGATTGTGATGATAAGCGTCATCACAATCGCTTCAATCTTTCGGAAACCAAATTTCATTAGTAACAGCAGCAACACAACATCAAAGGCTGTCGTCAGAACAGAGGCAATCATTGACCAACCAAACAACAAGTGTAAGGCAATCGCGCCACCAATAACTTCAGCGATATCTGTGGCCATTAATGCCAACTCTGTCATAATCCAAAGTGCAATACCACCTGGTTTGTTAGTGCGATCACGCGTTGCTTGTGCCAAATCTTCTTGTTTGACAATACCTAATTTACCGGCCATATATTGTAACATCATGGCAATCAATGATGAAATCAATACGACTGATAACAAAACATAACGGTACTGTGCACCACCACCAACAGAAGTTACCCAGTTACCCGGATCCATATAACCAACGGCAACAAGAGCACCAGGGCCTGAAAAGGCTAATAATTTTCGCCAGAATGAACCATCTTTCGGTGCTTCAATCGAGCTGTTAACATCACTCAAACTCAAAGTGTCATCAGCATTTTCAACTAGATGATGCTTTGGGTTAACGCTTGTAGAATCTTGCATTCTATCTCTCCTTTAGATTTCTCCTCAGAACAAAATAAACGAATTTCGACTTGACATATCGTGAATATTCACTTGTCGGCAAACTTACTGCGTGCCAAACAGATACAACAAGTGCTAAATAAATTTCATAAAGGGTTTCATTCAACACCGCAGTTGAAAGCTTATGAAAATTACCTAACTCGACTATTGTCGCTCCAGTACATAATACATATTACACGCTATTCACAAAACGTCAACAACAAAAAAAAGCGCATTTTAAAAACTCGCCTTTTTGGTGATTAATAATGAAAGAAAATTCTCTCTAAATCAACTTTTGTAATCCCTTTCATTAAATTATTACATTTTCGTAACATCACAATTTTAAATTTGATTGCACGTTTGGTCAAAGCTAGATGTTTCAATTTGAATGGTGACATGACTAATATGAAAGGTTGTTCGCAGGGCACTGGTGATATCTTCTAAAATAACTTGCCCCTCAGTGGCAGTGCCATTTAACGAGAGATGAACCGTTAAGGCAGTTTCAGTAGTTGACAATGGCCATATATGCAAATCGTGAAACTGCGCCACACCGTTATGATTAGCAATATACTGCGCAATAGCTGCCTCGTCAATACCATCGGGCACACCATTCAACGCCAAGTTAAATGTTGATTTAATCATTGGCCATGATGTGATTGCAATCACCACACCAATAATCATCGAAACAATGGCATCTATTGCAACCCAACCGGTCCATTGAATGAGCAAGCCAGCCACAACAACACCCAAAGACACACCTGCATCAGCTAATAAATGAACGTACGCTGTCTTTTCATTGAGGTCATGTGACTGATGTCCGTGCTCATCAGGTACACCAGAAACTCTAAACAAGAATGCGGTCGAAAAATTAATCACAATACCAACAGCTGCTACAATCATAATTGTAGTCCCACTAGCATGACTGACATTCGCAGTAATCAAATCCCTAACACCCTCATAAAATATAGTTACGACGGCAAATATTAAGAGTAAAGAATTAAAAATACTGGCTAGTATTGACAAATTATGCCATCCGTAAGTATGTTGTTTAGTAGCTTTCAAACCAAAAACAACCACTGCTAACCAAGCAATTATGAGCGCTAAGACATCACTCAAATTGTGAAACGCATCAGCAAAAAGTGCCGTCGAATGGGCAATTTTTGCAAAAATTAATTCTGCCAAAACAAAAACAATGTTTAAGGTAATCCCAATCACATAAGGTCTTTGTTTCATTTTTAAAGTTTGATTTGTAAGTGTCATCTCGTCTCCCCTGAAATATACTACACTCATTCTACCACTTAATATGAAAAACTGTTCATATATTTCAAGTTTGCTGAAGATTAAGATAATGCTGCGAAAAAGTCACCCGCGTCTCCAACAATTTGATCAATGGAATAGGGCGTTGCAATATATTCTAAATTGACAGACATAACCGTTGCTTGCGGACTAGCATATTCAAGCAGTCCGGCAAATGGATAGACCTGAAAACTCGTCCCCACAATCACAATCAAGTCAGCTTCTCGAACCCAGAGTGCTGAACGCTCAACCTCAAAGGGCATTTCTTCATAAAATGTAATTCTTGTTCGTAAAATGGCGCCATCAGCTCTTCTCATGCTCTGCAAATAATCACGATAATCGGCTTTTTGGCCATCACGTGGTGCATAAATATCATAGAGAGAACCATGAAAACGAATCAAATTTTCTGGCTTCGAGCCTGCTTTAACATGTAAATCATCAACGTTTTGCGTGATAATTTTGGCTCGATTAGTTTGTGTCAAGGCAGCCATTTTGTCATGAATAACATTCGGTTTAGCTTCAGGAAAATACATATTATCAATCATAAATTGATATTGTTTTTCTGGTTCATTTTGAAAAGCCGTGGCACTCAACAAGTACTCTGGTCGTAAGGCAACACCATCATATATTCCGCCTTTAGAACGGTAATCAGGAATGCCCGAGAGCGTTGACACGCCCGCTCCCGTCATAAACACAATATGATTAGCGTCGTCAAATCGCTTTTGAATTTCTGGTGTGACTAACATAATTTAAACTCTTTCGATGTAAGGTAATGCTAATTTTTTAAACAATTCTGAGACTTTCATAGCATATAATGCTTTGAAAAAAGCTGGTCGATCCGCTTCGTTTTCAGGTGGTGTAATGACAAAACTATTCTGCTCATCCCCCTTATTTAGACCGACATAAGCTGTCTTTTTGGTCTGAAAATCTGTCATTTCCGAATGGAAAATCGTAAATACCTGATTAACTGGTAATGCGAGCTGGCGTTGAGACAAAACACTTGTTAAGGTAACATACTCTTTTGCATTTACAGTAGGCTTTCCCCACTGGGTTAAAACTTCGTCAACACCAACAAATAATGTTACCATTTGGTGTCGAATTTGGCGTGATTGCTTCAAATCTGCCTTTAATATTGGCTCGGAAAGTTTCTGCGCAGCCGTATATGCGAGCGGATACTTATTTGCTAGAACAGCTGTAAAATCATTGGCCTCAACTAAATTATCGGCAAATACCAAGGCATCTAATACCATGAGCAAACGCCATAAACTCTCATCATCCAGATCACCATTTTCTGGCGTTAGTTCAGACTGAACACCTGCCAAATAAGCATCAGCCGTTTGTTGTGTCAACATTTGCTTTTTGGCTAATTCTCGGTAAGTAATCGCGTGAACAACTACGCGATGCATACGCGTTGCAATTTGAATTAATTGCTCATCTAATTTGTCATCCTTAAATGTTAATGCAAAAAATACTTGTGGTGTTATGCCATTGAAGGTTAGTAACATCTTCAACAGTTCATTAGCTAACAAAAAATCGCTCTCTGTTTCTTCCGCAATTTCAATCAATAAACGTTGTCCCAAGATTTCTTGATTGACACGATCAATATGCAAAGCACCAGTGTTTTCGGTGCCCACTCGACTCATAACTGTGCCGGGATAAAGCTGGTTGACAGCATCTAGTAAAGATTTAACTTTTGGATTCATTTCTTATCTCCATTAATATTTTAGTTGCTAATTCAGTATCAACATGCTTTTCAGCCATTAATCTTGGCACCAAGCGTTTAACTTCATCAACTTCAGCACCGACTTGCATGGCTAATGCACGGTATTGCATACGCATATGTCCTTGCTGAATGCCGCCGCTCACAATCGCCTTGAGAGCAGCTAAATTTTGTGCTAAACCAACTGAGACAATGACCATACGTAGCTCATCCGCATTGACATGTCCTAGTATAGCTAAGCCGTTTTGAGCAGCTGGCAGAACAGAAATCGCACCGCCAACTGTTCCCACGCTAATTGGCATAGTCAGTTCGCCATGCAATTGGTTATTTTTGATGGACCAAGTTGTCAGTGCCTGATATTGTCCGTTACGACTGGCATAAGCATGCCCACTCGCCTCAACGGCACGCCAATCATTGCCAGTCGCTAAAACTACAGCGCTAGCGCCATTGAAAAGCCCCTTATTTTCTGTCGTCGCGCGATAAGGATCACTTTGCGCAAAATGATTGAGCGCAACAATTTGACGTGCTACGTGTTCGCCCCCCACTCGTTCAAATGCAATGTCTGCCGTAGCAGTCACTAACTGTTGGGTCGCATAATTAGACAAAATAACACCCAGTGGATGAAACGATTCAAAAAGTGGTAACTCAGCTTCCAAAATAGTATCGACAATATTAGCGCCCATGGCGTCTTGTGTATCAATAATAAAGTCAACGCTTGTTTCATTTTCAGATACCTGACGCACAACGACGTCTAAAAGGCCACCACCACGTTGATAGATTGATGGTCGTGCTTGTCGCGCAATATCCAATATTTCTAAACGATGGGCTTGTACATAATCAGCTAAAGATTTTTCAGTTACAAACATCATTTGCCCAATCATCGCTGTGCGACCAATCTGAACATCAATGCCCGCAGACAACATTTTTGCACCATTATTTGCAGCAGCAATCACGCTGGGTTCTTCAGTTGCCATCGGCACTTGATAATGTTGTCGATTAATCAGTAAATCACGGACAACGCCAATCGGTACTCGAAAATCACTAATATAGTTTTCTACTAGTTGTGCATTAACTGTACTTTGTTGTTCTGACAAGGCAGCACGGACATCATCATCAATCGTTAACAGCGCCAGCCGTTCATCAGGTGTTAATTCATAAAACTTTTTAGTCATGTCTTTGTGATAAAGTTTCCGCGATTAAGCCTTCGCGAACCCCACTTTCTGAGAAAATAACTTTGGGCGCTTCAATCAAGCGCATCAAATTAATGAGCGGTAAAAGGCCACTAATAATGATATCAGCACGTGTCGTCTCCAGACCGGCCACTTGCTCACGATCTGCTCGTGTCATGTAACGAATTTCATCAAAGATCGACATCACCAATTCGTAGGACATCTCATAGCCATGAATTTGATTAATTTCGGCTTCGCCAGACCGCGTGCGTGCCATGCGTGCTAGTGAACGATTGGCGCCACCTAACAAAATAACAGGCTGGCCTTTTTGTGAAGATAACCAAGGTAAATTTTGATAAGATTGCACAATGTACTCACTAGCCACTTCAATGTTGCTCTGAATCACATCATTGGCTAGCATGAATTGTTCGGATAAATTCACCGCACCAAATGGCAAACTGACCGCCGCCATGTTTTTGGCGTGATTAACAGCAATGAGTTCAACTGATGCCCCACCGGTATCTAAAATTACGCCCGCTTCAACTTTTAGCGTTGCTTGAACACCTAGATAATCATAATAAGCCTCTTGGTCACCTGTCAAAACTTGAAATGTAATTCCCGTAGCTGATTTCACACGCGCCAAGAATTCTGATTGATTCTTGGCTGTTCTCACGGCTGCTGTGGTAATCGCTCGTACTTCCGGTTCAAATCTTGCATAACGCGTCTGGAAATAACGTAATGCACCAATGGTTCTCACCATTGGTTCTTCTTGCAAAATCAGCTCCGCACCCATATTTTGCGCAATGCGCGTGTCCTGCTTTTCCCGAACAATCTCGGTATACGTGCCATCTTTATGTAATTCTTCGACCACCATTCGAGCAGAGTTGCTGCCTAGGTCAACGATCGCTAAATAGCTCATAGTCTTATCCTAATTTTGATTTTAATAATTTAATTGTAACACATCTAGTCATAGCAACCGATAACAAGGATAACTTCTTAAAATAGTAATAATATATTAAAAAAATCACTATTATTTATAAATTGGTTAGTCCATGTTAAACTGGTTATTATGAAAATACTTTTGATGGCGCTAGGCGCACTGAGTTTTGCCATTGGCACAGTTGCAATTTGGATCCCAGGCATCCCGACGACCGGATTTTACGTTTTGACTGCTATTTTATGGTCTAAATCTTCAAAACGACTCGACACATGGCTACAAAATAATAAATATTACAAGCAATACGTTCATCAAGGTGTCTTTGAACGCCAGCTCCCTTTAAAAGCTCGTATCATCATCTATTTGGTGACGGCTAGCATGATGGCTATTCCATTCTTCACAACTGATTTAGTGTGGCTAAAAATCGTCCTCCCACTCACTTCATTGACACAAATTATTTCTATGGAAAGCTATTATCGTGGTTATCTTTGGCGTGATGGCATTCCTTTTATGAAAAATAATAACAAATAATGTGGATAAATTAGGCAACACAAAAGGCACCGACAGTTACTTGCGCACTGTTGGTGCCTTTTAGCTTTCTCATTGTGGATCAAGCGTTTCATTAATCATATTCAAGTTATACTCAGCAATGTAGGCATATAAGGCTGGTACAGATCCACCAAACTGGGTCCCTGTATTTTTAGCTTTCAAATCTAATGACTTGCGCAAAAGCGTTGTAGCGCGTTGTTTTTCTGTCTCAGTGACCATTTGATAACTGACACCATTATACATATCGCCAACACCTTGTATATGTTCTGAAGTTTGGTTTTTAGTAGCAGACATATATTTCAACGCTACCGTGGTAAGATTATTGAACTTCATATCTGTCTGAACATTTTTGGAAATCGAACTCATAAATTTAGCGTTGAGTAATGTTTTTGCACTGGCCGACTTTTTAAGCAACGCCTTTAAAACTAACCGTTGACGCAACTGACGACCATAATCCCCTTGTGGATCATCATAGCGCATCCGAGAAAATGACAAGGCTGCATAGCCATTCATTGTTGTGTAAGTTTTAAAGTTCTTGCCATCGGCCGCATATTCAAACTTTTCTTTACCTTTATAGAATTTATACACGTCTGGCTTATCGTTGTCTGGTTGATAAGTGAATGTCAATGGTGACACTACTTTGACACCACCAACCTGATTAATCAACTTCTCCAAACCACCCATATTGACTAACGCATAGAAATCAATCGGAACATTCAAATAATTTTGTAACGTTAGTATCGTCGAACTCACACCGCCAATAGGAAATGCCGCATTTAACTTTTGTGGAAAAGTGTTCTCATGGCCCACAATCGCTACCATAATGTCACGTGGAATAGACATCATTGTAGTGGTTTTCTTTTTTGGATTGACTGTGATAAGCATCATCGAATCAGTCAATCCTGTGCGATCACGATCTAAGGCACCAGTATCAGTCCCCAAAACTAGAATCGAAAAAGGTTCTCCTTTTTTCAAAACTTCTTGGACATCACGCGCTTTTGTGACCTTTGCACTACGATACATTTTGTCAACAGATGTTTTCACATTACTCAACACCATTGACATCATGACACCGCCGACAATTACCAGCAATAGTAATATTGCAGCAATCCATCGCCATTTTTTGCGTCGCTTTCGTGGTCGTGGTGGCTGTCCATTTGGTACTGGTGCTGATTGTCGACGTGCCGCGCGGCTCATATTGTTTTCCATAACTTGTACCCCTAGTGCGTTCTAAAAATTTATTATACCATTATTTACACATTATCGTTTTGATTTACCGATTGTCTTAAAATATGTTGAAGATTTACAGTAGTGGCTATATCAAAAAAAGCTAATGAATAATCATTCACTAGCTAATTCGTTATGAGATGTTATTATGCTAAAGGTTCATTAATCGGCAGCTAATGCGTCAATTGTATTCAACTTGGCAGCCTTGCGCGATGGCACAAAGCTAGCAATTAAGGCAATAACTAGTGAGATAACAACTGCGAAGATAACATTGCCAACAGAAACCTGAACAATATTAAACTTAATCAAACCATAAAGGGCTGCGTTCATTGCAAATTGAGCTAAGTAAGCCACCACAATACCAAATATTGCTGAGATAATACCCATTAATAGGGCTTCATTCGTAAAGAGGCCACGAATATCTTTTGAACGTGCTCCCAAGGCACGTAACACACCAATTTCTTTTGTACGTTCTGAAACAGACATGTATGTTGTCACGATAATCATAATTGCTGAGACAAATAATGAAATACCAGCAATTGCAGCTAATACATACGACGCTAAGCTGGTAATCGTGTTAATTGTTTTCAACACGGAACCAAGTGAAATGGCAGCGACAGCTTGTTTGCCATTGTCTTTCAAGTCATTGACTGCATCAACAGTTGCTTGAATTTCTTGAGTATCTTTGATTGATAGTGTCAAGAAATTGGCTGTCGTCACAGCATTTGCTTTGGTTAAATCCTTTTTGATACCAGATGCTGTTGCAGCAAAGATTGTGCCACTTTGACCACCATCAGTAATACCAACAATTTTCATCGTTGATGTCACTGGTACTGGTTGGTTTTGAGCGTTATAAGCAACATACGTATAAGTGATATTTTTATTGAGTAATGACTTCCAATTTTTGTTGGCCTTCTTGGCAAAAGCCTTGTCGATCACAATTTCATTACTTGCCTTTGGCTTACGACCAGCCTTAATAACTTTGTCGGCATAGGCCGGTGTCCATGTTTGAATCTGTGTACCAGCCTGTGATTGCGTATTACCATATTGGAAGACAGCACCATTGAATTGATAGCCTTTATAGACTTTATCCACATGCTTAACCTGATCAATCTTCTTGATAAGTTGATCTGATATGGTAGTAGATGTGTAATCAGTAGCAGCCGCCTGCATTGTTGCTTGCGCACGTTCAGTAGCAGTAGCGTCTTTGCTATCCGTCGTATTTTTTAACACAGTTGGGTAATTAGGGTTAGCTAGCGAGTTCACTTGATCATTAATATAACCCTTAATACCGTTTCCTAGTCCCAAGAATAGAATAACTGAAAAAACTCCAATTGCTGATCCTAAGATAATCAGGAAGTTTTGTAGCTTTTTGAATTTCAAATGGTCAAACGCCATGTCCCAAACTGATCCTTGTGATAGAGGTCTAGATGTTAGGCGATCCGTTGTAGCAGGTGTTTCAAACCGTGGCTTAAGATTCTTTTCCTCATCTATTTTACCATCAGCCATGTGTAAAATACGTGTGCCGTAGTCTGCAACTGCTTGAGAATGTGTGACAACAATGACTAATTTGCCTTCTTGCGCAATTTGTTCAAGTAATTCCAATACTTCTTTGGTATTCACAGAATCCAACGCACCAGTTGGCTCATCAGCGATCATCACGTCAGGATCAGCCGCCAACGCGCGAGCAATTGCAACACGTTGCTTTTGTCCACCTGACAGTTGAGAAGGATATTTATGAATGTGTTCTGCCAAGCCAACTTTTTTTAACAACTCCGTAGCACGTTGCTTACGTTGTGAAGCTGACAACGTCGTCATATTCAATGATGTTTCAACGTTTTCCAAATTAGTTTGATAGTTAATCAAATTGAAACTTTGAAAAATATAACCAATTGTTTGGCGGCGGTAAACATCAAGTTTCTTTTCTTGTTTGTGGTCTAACTTCTCACCATTAACTTCAACCGTTCCTTCGAAATTTCGGTCTAAGCCACCAATGATGTTCATTAAGGTTGATTTTCCACCACCAGATTCTCCTAGAATTGAGACAAATTCACCTTTTTCAAATGACAAATCAATGCCCTTTAAAACAGGAAATTCATCTTTTCCGAGAAAATATGATTTGTGGATATCAGTTAGTTTTAAAAATGCCATGGCTGATTTCTCTTTTCTATAATGTGTGTTTAGTTTATCATAAGTATTCCACGATGTAAATTATTCTTCGTTACACAGTAGTCCAGAGACTGGTAATCAAAGCAAAGTTTAATCGGTCACAATTTGCTCGTGCACGTACTCTGCATACAGTTCGTGAGACGCCAAAAGTTCTTGATGGGTACCGGAACCAGTAACTTCACCATGTTCAATAAAGTAAATATTGTCCGCATCAACAATTGTAGATAAACGGTGCGCAATGACTAAAGTTGTGCGATTTTCCATCAATTTTTCTAAAGCACGTTGTACCATCGCTTCTGATTCAGAGTCTAAGGAGGCAGTTGCTTCATCTAACATTAAAATTTTTGGATCACGCAAGAATGCGCGCGCAATCGCCAAACGTTGTCGCTGCCCACCTGAAACTTTGACCCCACGCTCGCCAACTTGTGTGTCCAGTTTTTGGGGCATTTCAGACACAAATTGTTCTGCATACGCCAAATGCAATACATGCCACAGTTGCTCATCAGTGTAGGTTTCTTCTAGACCGTAAGTCAAATTTTCACGAATTGTTCCCGCCATAATGGCAGAATCTTGGGATACAAATCCAATTTGTCGCCGCCATGAACTCAAACTAACATTGTCAATATTATAGTCACCCACCTTTATTTCACCTGACGTGGGTTGGTAAAAACGTTCAAGTAATTGAAAAATAGTGGATTTGCCGCCACCAGACGGGCCCGCAAAAGCGACTATCGTATTTGGTTTAGCCTCAAAAGTGACATTCTTTAGAATAGGTTTACCACTTTCATATTCAAAGTCAACTTGATTAGCGACAATTGTTTGCCCTTCAACATTAATACTGTCACCCTTAGTTAAATCTTCAACTGGTGTGTCCAGTAACGTAATTAAGCGTTGTGTTGCGCCTTGTGTTTTAGCAAAAGTTGATCCAAATGTCCCTACCGACACGAGTGCAGGCATAATTTGGAACAAATACATAATAAAACTAAACAACGTTCCCATATTGGACTCGCCCTTAGCCACGCGCAGAGAGCCAACTACCAGTATTAAAACAAACAATCCCATCATCACCATGGTCATGATGGGTCCCATAACACCATCAACAATTGCTTCGCGACGACCATATTTAAACAAATTTTGAATCTGTTGAGCGCCCCGATGCAATGCAAACTTTTCCGCACCAGATGACTTAACTAACCGCATTTCTGATAGCGTTTCTTGTGAAGCGCCAGTAAATTCAGCCATTGCATCTTGTGTTGCATGACCTACTTTTGATCCAAAAATAAAGACTGGTGTTACCAAAAGAGCAGTAACGGGTACGGCAATAAAAATCCAAATGGCCATGTGCCAGTCAGTAGTAAACATTAATATCACAGCACCAACCATGGCAATTAAGTTAGTTAAAAAACTTGGTAGAGCGTTAGCAACTAGTGTTTTCACTTGCGCAGTATCGCTGGTCAGACGAGACGTTGTTTCACCAGATTTAACTTGATCATAGTAAGAAATTTTAAAAACAACAAGTTTATCCCAGACGATTTGTCGCAAATTTCGTACTAACTGTTCGCCAGCAACGCCAGTTAAAAAACTACCTAATGCTGAAATAATCGCCCCACCAACAAAAAGAACTAAAATTAACGTCACCAATGAACTACTTAAATGAATATGACTGAAATTTTTTCCTGTAAAAGAGTTAATTAAATTTCCTGCATACTTCGGGGTCAGTAAATTAAAGACAACACCAATGATTGAAAAAAACAAACCAGACGCCATCCATTTAAACTGTGGGCGAGATATTTTGATTAAGTGCCACAACCCAGACACTTTTGCTTTAGGTTGTCCTTGACTATTTTGGTATGCCTTTGCATGCCCATTATGATCAAATTCTGCCATTATACTGCATTTCTCCTAATACATAAATTTTAACAATGACGACAATAATTGATGGTTATGAAAACCAATTATTATCGTGTCGATTAAAGCCGTGTTTTGCCATATGTTCACGTTGTTGTTGCATGGCTTTAGTAAAGCGCTCATTTTGTTTGAGGTGCGCTTGTTGCATATGATTAAACATCATGCGTTCGTGCCCTTTGAAATTATCACTAATACTTTTAATAAAAGTCTCCGAAGCAACATGTTCATTTAAACGCTTCAAATATTCACCAAATGCCTGCCGCTCATCCTCACTAAAGATACCAAAAATATCAGCCTGAAAATCTTGACGAGTATTGTCTAAATACTCAAGATGTTGTCTGCCATCATCCGTAATTTTGACACGAACAACTCTAGCATCTTCTGAATCTTGGACACGTTCAACATATTTTGCAGCCTCAAGCTTTTTAATTAGCTGTGTCACAGATGCCGGCCGAATATCTAATATATCGGCAATGGTCCCCGCTGTCAGGTGATTCGTTGTTTCTACTAAAATTCTTAATAATCGACGGCTATTATCTGGTTTTTGGTTTTGTCCGCCATACAGTGTGCGCGCTGCTACCCAAATTGCTGGTTGATGTACCAACCGCGTTAACTCATCAAAAATTTCTGTGTTATCCATTACTTACTCCTTAAATATTTATTTAGTTTAAATTTAAATTAACAAAATATATATTAGTCTTTTTAGTTTGTTTTGTCAACTATAAACTAAATAAATGATTTGAGTTGTGACAAACAAAAAAAACAGCTTTCGCTGTTTTAAGGTTTTAGACACTATACTACCATATAAAATTTTAAATTAGTCAACCAAATAACCAAAAAGGGTGAAAATAAACATAAACAGCCAGTCCTATAATTATCAAAACAACAGCGAACCACACAATATATACACCCATGCCAAACTTTAGCCACTTCATCCATTTCATTATTTGTGCCCTTTCCCTACTCCCGCCCAAGTTGCACCATTGGCAGTGCCATTATAGTCACAAGACCAACCGCCATAAAAAGCTGTCGTAATTGCACCTAATTCTGTAAAATGAGAGACGTGTGTATGATCCCACTGAGAAGGGGTTGCTTTTACAAAACATGCAGCTGATGCGTTTGGCCAACTGTCATTACAATACCAGCCATTTTTAGCTTGTTGACCACCAGAAAGCTTAATTGCTAATCCAAAACCATCATCAGTTACTTGATCAGCCTCTGTCCTCAACGATGTGTTAGAAAATGAAAACGAAAATCCGATTGCTCCTCCACTAATCGAAACAGAATCAGAAGATGAATTTGCACTTAAATAGTCAAACAAGTGAACTGTATCATTATATGACCAATAAATGATAGTATTACCACTATTAATAATTTGGGTCGGCTTGGGGCAAATATGAGAATCTTGTGCAGCACCCACTGTCCCAAAATCATCTGAATTTAATTCTTTTTGATATGTCTCTGCATCTAATTTTTCAGAACTACCATCAATATGTTTGTATTTAATATGCTTAATTGGGAGATGGTGAATCAATTTGAGCGCCACTAACAACAAGAATAGCCACTAAACAACTTACCATGATCATTACAAATATAAAATCAAATCTAAATGTTTTTCCCATTCGCATCACCTCTCAAATGTAACCATAAGTGATTAGCATAATTATGATACTAAAAACTTACAACTGAACCTCAAGACAACAAATCAATACGTGTAGTATAACATTATAAAAATTAGAAAAGGATAAGTTCACAAAAAAATCATATACCATTGACACAAAAATCATATTTATCTATTACTTAAAAAAAAAACAGCTCTCGCTGTTTTAAGGTTTATTTTGAACATACTTCCAGTAGGCATTTATAATTGCTGCTGCAATTTTACCATTAGTACCATCCAAATAATTATTCATCCCGGGAATTGCCATCGCCATTGCCACAGGTTGTCCAGGCACATAAGCAACAATCGATTCTGTAAACGTTTGATGGCCATTAGTTGTTGTTTCAGCCGTACCTGTTTTCGCATAGACATGTGGTGTTAATTTATGCAATTGCGTACCGCCGGTATTATAGGTATCTGAACCATTAGCAACGCGATCCATCCCTTCATGGATAACTTGCCACTCAGCAGAACTCAACTGAACTTGTCCCTGTACATTGGGAGAAGCTTTCCATACTGTCTTCATTTTAGTGCTATTAGGAATACTCTGCAAAACAGAATCAACCAAGTGTGGCTGTATGAGGTAACCACCATTGGCAATTGTTGAAACATAACGCGCTAGTTGCAGCGTTGTGTATGTATCATATTGTCCAAACGACTCATATAAATACTTACCAATGTTTTCACCTGTGGTTGGCCCTCTATAACCGGCTGTTTCACCACTAATGTCAATACCTGTTTTAATGCCTAGTCCATACTGTGCTAACCCATTTCGTAGCGTCTGAAAAGCATCGGAATTAAGGGCTAGAGGTGAACCAGCACTATATGTTTGTCCACCTATTTTCATACCTAATTGTACGAAATAGGTGTTAGATGATCGTTCCAAAGCAGTCTGTGCATCAACGGCTATTGGTGTTCCAGCCTTGTTCCAATATGACGTAATTGTTGGTGTACCTTGGATTTTGATAGCTTGATCATACATTGTAGTATTGGACGTTGATAAGACACCACGCTGGAAAGCTGTCGTCAAGACCGCTGGCTTCACAACCGATCCCATAACAATCGCGTGGTTAATGTTACCGGTTGGGTCGGCCGTTTTCTTATTAGTACCATATTCTTGATCAACACCGGCCATAGCGTATATTCCACCAGTATATGGATTCATAACAGTGGCATAAGCGCCTTGAACATCACCGCCGGGTAAATTATCCTCAAGAATTTTTTGAACCGCCTTTTGGAATTCTGCATTAATAGTCAGCTTTAAGCTGTCTCCAGCCTGTCCATCATACTTGATGCTTGACGATTTCACAGTGCCATCTGTACCAGTCGTCACAACCGTTTGTGAGGCTGAACCCTTCAGCATTGATTCATAGGTCATTTCAAGACTAGAGTTTCCAACTGGCTCATTTTGAGAATAACCTTGGGCTAGCAGCGTATGCAAGCGATCATCAGGCAAACCCGTTGACTCATTAGTAACATTACCAATCAATGCCTTAAAGTCATCACCTTGAGGGTATTGTCGTGACCAACTAGTCCCAATTTTAATACCAGGGAATTGACTGAGTCGTTCACCAATTTCAGCTAATTCTGTTTCTGACACATCATCTTCTTTAATAAATGTCGTTGACAGCGCATATGCACCACTCATGCGCTGAAAAATCATCGCATCATTTTCATTAACAGAATCAATCAGATGATTTTTTTCAACATAATTAACAGATAAATCAGTTAACTGTGTCGCTGTATAAGTTTCACCCTTTTTCTTAGATTTGTTAATTTTTTTCTGGACAGCTGCTGCCTGTTTGGCATCTGCTAAATAAAAGTCAGCCTTGGATCGATCACTTAACCGAGATGTATCAACAGTCAGGTATTTACCTAATTTTTCAGCCGTTTCGCGCATGGTCGTAGAACTAATATTGGTTCCACGAGTGAAAGTAATAGCTGTTTGCGCCTTATTTCCAGCAATAACACGACCAGTTGAATCATAAAAAAGCCCACGCGGTACGTTGCCTTTTTCAACTGTTTCATCACTTCGATTAACTTCTGCTTTATAATCAGATCCCTGCTGAATCGTTAAAAAAGCTAATTGCACGGTGAGTGCAATCATCAGTAACAAGGAAATCCCTAACAATATATTTAATCGTGTTGGCAAATTAGCCCGCGCGTCGTTTTTATTATCACGATCCTCTAAATATGGGTTGCGTTTCATGTTTTTACCGCCAAGTTTGAATAATTACTCTATCTAGCTTACCACATTTACACATTCACTCGCTAAAATTTCCTGAGATAATTAACCGCGTCCAATCAAAGTTTTCAATAAACGATAGATTTTATATTTAATAGGATTGACAGGCATGGTGAAGTTACCAACTAATTGACGGGCATACCCATTGAATGAAGTTTTGAAGCCCAATACACCATCACTACCATTAAATTTACCAGCAATGCCATAGAAATTGTAACGCTTAATCCCATGCTCAACTGCACGGTTAATCATAAGATCTTGTATTTGATATGGACCATAGTAGTCCATATATTCCTCATAAGTACCTGAATAAAGATAATTCATTTCTTGAGGTTGTTCAATGAACAAAGCACCAGCGACAACCACAACATTTTTACCCGCCGTTTTCTTTTGGTCAGTTGCTTTGTCAATCCGCTTAATATGCTGTTGTTTTTGATCATCAAATTCAGCATATTGACGCTTGAATTTGTCATTATTCGGATACTTTTCTATTTTCTGATTGATTTTTGCTAATTTTTGATCTAGTTCAGAAATTTTATGTGTCTCTTCACTAATGTAATCATCAAAATTTAACTCAGCAAATAAAAAAGTTGCATCATCTTGATACTCATCATACACTGTTTGGTAAAAATTCAAATTTTTATCTTTATAATGTAATCTATTTGCTGTTTTTTGTGTCAACTCTTTAAAATCAGGTAGATCTTCACGTGATAATTGTCGTATTTTAATGCCAAATTGCGCATTTTTCTTCAGATAGTACTGTGCATTTTTTGTAAATGATGCACGCACACTTTTCACGTCAGTTAATTCAGAAATGTCTTTTAAATATTCCCATTCAGGTGAGCCAGCCGTTGTAAATCCATCCACAAAAGGCACATGTGTGAAACCTAAACTTGTCATTTCCGAAATAAAGCTATTGTTTTCATCACCAAGTGTTTCACCATGATCATTTGCAAGCTTGAGTGTCACATTAGGACGAACTTCAACATAAAGCCCACCATTTTGGCGTGAAAATTTAGCAAATTCTGTCATAAAGAAATGAAATAGACTTTGGTTTTCAAAATCAAGTAATGGCCCACGGTCTATTGAGAAGATATAACCCAGTTTGACAGTTTCACGCATCACCAGTGCAGCCGCAACAACTTGTTCGTTTTCTTTAACACCTAGCAACCATATTGTGTACCCTCTTTTTTTCAAAAGGTGGGCTTGTTCGATAGATTGCAAAAACGAGCCAGCTTCACTCTGCTTTTCAAAATTTGCGTAATCTGATTCAGATAATTCTGTAAATTGATATGACATTATTTTACCTCTGCCTTCTACTATACATGAGAACACAAAAAAAGTGGATAACGATTATCCACTTTTAAACATTCATTAATGTGCGTCAATAACAATCCAACCGTTATAGTAACCAACACCTGCTTCAGTGAAGTTAGGGTTGACGATAAATTCAGTATGACCACCATTAACCATGCCAGTTTCATAGTACCAAGCATTAATAACTGTTGCACCAGCGGCAAAACCATTTGCAACAACTTCAGGTGTATTTGACGCTTCATGAGTACCAAACCAGTTTGAAGAAGTGGCGATTGCTTGTGCACGTGCATTCGCTTGTGCAGTTAAAGCAGCTGATACACGAATTGGCTTCAAACCAAGCAAGGCGCGCTTAGCGTTCCATGCATTAATTGTTGCATCAGATGTTGTAACTGTTGACGTGTTACTTGTTGTATTTGAACTAGTGTTTGTAGTAGAAGAACTGTTTGACGAAGATTGATTAGTTGTTGATGATGTTGATGTGCTAGTTGAAGTAGATGTTGTTGACAACTTCAATGTTTGACCAACATAAATCAAGTTAACATTTGAAATACCATTAGCAGAAGCCAATGTAGCAACTGTTGTACCATTGGCTGCTGCAATAGAGTTCAAAGTATCACCAGACTTAACTGTGTATGTACCACTAGTTGTTGATGTTGAAGACGTTGTTGTACTTGATGATGTCGTTGTTGATGATGTTGACGTACCATTAGTTTGCAATGTTTGACCAACAAAGATCAAGTTAACATTTGAAATGTTGTTAGCACTCGCCAATGCAGCAACTGTTGTACCATTGGCTGCCGCAATTTTATTAAGTGTATCACCAGCTTTAACAGTGATTGTATTAGCAGAAACTTGTGCAGCACCTGCAACAGCAAATGCACCAGCAGCTGCAACAACTGACTTTGTAATAGTAGATTTTTTCATATTCTTGAACTCCTGAAAGAGATTTTCATAATTAGTATTTGTTATTTGTTTGGTCTTCTCGACAAGTATTAGTGTATCAAATGGCTATGTCGTGTATATTGGGGATATTTTTCACTTTGTTGTCAATAATTCTGTTTAATCACATTCATTGCAAAACGGGCACTTTAATGTCATTTCTGTGTCAAATTGATTTCTTTTATGTGTCATATGATCGAACCAGCAATGCTGGGATACCAATTTTTAGATAATGTCTGGATGCGAACTTGGTGCGTTCGTCGATGTACTGCAATAAAATGATTACCGCCGACGTATATACCTATTTCATAAGGCTTATTTTGAGTACCCCAGAAAAGTATGTCACCCGGTGTCACTTGTAATACCCCCAGTAAGTGATCCATTTGATCAATTAACTTTTCAGGGTCTTTAGACCAGCGACTACCGTCATTAACTGGTACTTTAGCATGAATAAGTTGTTGTGAAACAAAACGACCGCTATCGCGGTCGTTATATGTTTGGCCAACTTTATTTAAGGCAAGTTGTAAATAATTGTTTTGCATATTACTGTGCGTTAATAACAATCCATCCATTATAATATCCAACACCTGCTTCAGTGAAATTAGGATTGATAATGAAAGCTGTGTGACCACCATTAACCATCCCTGTTTCATAGTACCAGGCGTTAATAACTGAAGCGCCAGCACCAAAACCATTAGCAACCACTTCAGGCGTGCCCGAAGAAGCATGTGTACCAAACCAGTTTGATGACGTTGCAATCGCTTGTGCACGACCTTGTGCTTGGGCTGTCAATGCAGATGAAATGCGAATTGGATTCAATCCCATCTTAGCGCGCATTGCGTTCCATGCATTGATTGTTGCGTCTGCTGTCGTTGATCCTGTACTTGTAGATGCTGATGTTGATGTGCTTGTCTGAGTAGTTTGTGCAGTGGTTGTCTGTGTCGTAGTTGTTGCCGTTGAACCACCATTAGCTTTATACGCATTGTATTCAGCCATTGTCATGTAGCCATCTTTGTTAGTATCGGCAGCCGCAATATAAGTGATTGCTTCTGAAGATGCAGATGAACTTGTTGCAGCTGACGTCGTTGTCGTAGCTGCAGAAGAAGTGGTTGAGCCACCGTTAGCAACATAAGTATTATACTCACTCAAACTCATGAAACCATCGTTGTTAGTATCAGCAGCCGCAATATACTTCAAATTGCTTGTATCAACTGCTGCTGATGAAGCAGTTGACGCTACAGAAGATGCGGCAACAGTTGAAACTGTTGCTGCAGATGAAGCAGCCGATGTCGCTGTTTTAAGTGACAACTCTTGACCAGTTAAGATCAAGTTTTGGTTTGAAACACCATTTAACGATGTCAAAGTTGAAACACTAACACCTGTTTTTTCGGCGATCTTTGATAGCGTGTCACCACTTTGCACAGTATATGAACTACCATCAGAAGACAAACCAGAAACTGATTGCGTTGATGTGCTAACTTCTAGTGAAGTACCTGCTAAGATGAGGTTCTCATTACTGATGTTGTTGTTCTTAGCTAGTTCAGCAACTGTTGTGTTGTTTGCAGCAGCAATAGCTGACAACGTGTCACCAGACTTGACTTCTACTGTATTAGCAGATGCGGCCGCATGACCACCGACAACAGCGGCTGCTCCAGCTGCTGTTGCTAACAAGGTCTTCTTGATATTATTGCTCATATGTATTAACTCCTGGATAGATTCAATTCAAACATTAAATTTTTGATGTGTTATTAAGTATTTCTTAAGAACAATATCCAGTATACCTACTCGGTGTAACGCAAACATTGTATCGTTTTCTCAATCAGATAACAATGTTACAGTATTATGACAACACCCGTTTTAGGCTGATTTTATAAGGTTTTAAAGGGAAATTTTTTTGGATTTTTCAATAGTTTTTGCCAAAAAAGACGACTAAATCATTTTTATAATGATTTAAATCGTCTTTTTTTAAATTTAAACTTCTTAAATTTCTTAATATTTTCTTTAAAATTCGAGTAATAAGCTGCCGTACGTAAATCCTGCACCAAAACCTGTTAGCAGGACACGCTTACCAGTTAAATCAACTGTTTGATTTAATTCATCAAACCCAATCGCAATGCCAGCTGAGGAGGTATTACCATTTTGGATGATGTTGGTTGAAAATTTAGCCATTGGCTCATTCAAAGCTTCTGCAATGTATTCAATTAGGCGTAAATTAGCTTGATGTGGAATGTAATAATCGATATCTTTAGGCAGTAGTTGTTTGTCCCCTAGAAAATCTTTAATGTGTTGCGGAATTAGTGTTGTCACTTCATTAAATACTTCACGGCCTTGTTGTGCAAAAGCATCCGTTTTTGGATAGTTTTCCACAGAAAGTGAGGTCAGTGGTGCTATTCTACCGGAATGTACAACATTTTCATTACCAATTGTGTGCATTTCTTCCTTCGATAAGACACCTGTTCCTTGGGTCGCGGTCATTACAACTGCCCCTGCACCATCACCAAAAAATACTGTACTCGTCCGATCCTTGAAATCCATCATCTTTGAGTTTACCTCAGCAGAAATCACTAAGGCATTTTTATAGACGCCTGAGCGCAAAAATTTATCAGCCGTGCTCACACCAAAAACGAATCCAGAACAAGCAGTTGAAATATCATAAGCCCACGCATTCGTTGCTTTCAAATTGCGTTGTACCAAAGCCGCAGTTGATGGTGCCAGCCCATCAGGCGTGAACGTTGTCACAATAATCAGGTCGATTTCTTCGACTGTTAGATTAGTTTGCGCTAAAGCAAGCCGTGCAGCTTGAGTCGCTAAATCACTTGTATTTTCACCTTGCAATGACATGTGACGTGTTTTAATACCCGTATGTACTTGAATCCACTCATCATTGGTATCCATGATTTTGGCTAAATCATCATTTGTCACAATATCACTTGGCACATAATGTGCACTGGCGAGTATTTTACTTCCAGACATGTCTTTTCACCTTCAATTCATCTCATATTATTGTAGCGGATTTTGAGAATTACGCAAATTGTTCGTTTTAATGCCAGAGCATCGTTAGTTGACAGGGCATGGTCTCGTGCCAATCAAATTCCTGATATACAGCCATAGCTTGTCGATCAGTGTCATCAAATTCACCGGAAATCAGACTTTTTTCCGGAAAAATGGACTGAAAACTCTGCCACAAAGCAATCAATATTTTATTATTGTCACCAAATGTCCAACCCATTTCATAATTCTGTCCATCTTCAAAAACCAAAATGGCTGCAGTTATGTGATGATTATCAACACGGACAATACTGTGTTGTTCATCAAAACTTGAATCATCAAATGTCAAGCGTCGATAATTAATGTTGGGAGAAGCAGGATTGATTTGATGGACACTTTCATAATATTGTTTAAACTTTTGCACCAATTGGTGTCGTTGATTATCATCCAGTTGTGCAACATTAAAAACATCAGAAACCGCACCTTGGTTTTCACTCAAAAGTTGCGCAAAATAGGTTGTACGTACCAGCTTGAAGCCAGCACGTACAAATTTTTGATAACTGGTGTCATCAAAGACACGGGCTATCACACCTTTAGAATTTTCTTTTGCTAGTGATTTAACAACATTAATATTATCCTCGTTAATATTCTCAACATCATTAATTAACCAATTATCTGGATGGTAAGCGTTGATTCTATATAATTTTGTTACCATATATACCACCTCATAATGGACGATTTTCAAAGTTTCGCCAAACCCCGTCATGATTTAGCTTGTAAATAATTTGAGCAATTGTTTCAGGTGACGTCGCCCCTTGGTCTTCGATGAACCAGTAGCGTATCACGCCAAGCATAGCTGACACTTGATAATGAACCACAATTTTCAAATGTTTTTGTGTCACATCCAGCCCAGCACTGGCCAAATTGTCAATAATGGTGCTATATAGCCACGTCAATAATTGGTGTTCAAATGTCATATCACCATTTGATCCCAATAAGTTTGCCAAAAAACGTCGTTGTGTATATAAATAAGTCGTTAATTTACAGACATTTTCCGAAGATATCACAATATTAGCCGTATCATCAAAGACTTTGATATCTAATTCTACCTGTTTCAAATCTTGAAAAATTTGTCGTTCTTTTTGTTCAACTAAATCCATTTTATCTTTAAAATGGCGGTAAAAAGTGCCACGATTAACACCTGCATATTCAGTAATATCACGAACTGTAATATCTTCTAGTTCTGTATTGACCATTAAATCAAGCAAACTATTTAATAGCATTGTTTTGGTTTGCGTCGTTTTATGTTGATAAGCCATTTTAAAACACTTTCTCATGTTATGTTGCATTTGCGACATATCGCCTATTTTTGACGATTGATAATCACCTATTTCAAGATTACGCTAAGTATATCAAAAAAGAACACAACGTTCAATTTTAGGAGGTTTTACATGTTTAAAAAATATAAATTCTGGCTATTAGCAGCTGTTGGTGGCATCGCCTTATCGTTCATCATGGTTTTGTCACAAATACCAACAGTCCATACAACGGTCAAAAATTTACCACTAGCCATTGTTAATGAAGATCCAACTAATTCCATCAGCAAAAAAATAGTTGATCAACTCAAAAAGGTGACTAGTGTTGGTGATAAAAATCCCACTACCCTTAAATGGACAACCGTCAAGTCAACCGCAGCACTCAAACAAGATATGTCCAAACAAAAATTCTACGGCGCTATCATTATTAAACGTCATTTTGGAGAAAACATGGCGACACTAGCAACAGCAACACCCACTAAACCAAGTGTCACAACAGTCATCAATCAAGCCAAAAATCCAACTGTTAGTACTGCGGTTACGAACTTGTTCAGTCACATGACAACAACTATCAGTGGCACGATTTCAAAAAACATCATCACACAGTTTGCCTTGCACCAACAATCGATTCCGATTGTGGTTGCCAAAACAATTACCCAACCACTAAATGTCACTAACCAAATTGTTCATCCAACTGAAAATAAAGTTAATGCAACAGCGATTTATTTTCAGCCCCTTTGGCTCAGCAGTGTTATTATCAGCCTAATGCTTTTCTACGCTGCTAAAGATAGTCAACTTCGTGGTAAAAATAAATACCATCTTGCTACCATGCAACTCATTACTGCTGCTAGTTTAGCGATTTTTATTGGTATTATGACGCCGTTGTATACAACATGGCTACTCGACTATCACTTCCAAAATTTTTGGACCATTGCGCTGTTTGCGACAATTGCTGAATTTTCATTCATCATGATAATTCTAGGAATATTGAGTTGGACGGGCTTTATTGGTTTGCCACTCTTCGTTTTATTGATGTTCTTTGCCCTACCAATTCTACAATTAGCCCCAGAAATGCTATCTCACTTTTACCGCGACAGCATTTATCCTTGGCTGCCAATGCGATTCTTAATTGACGGTATGCGCGGCATTATTTACTATCATGATGGTATTTGGCACACACCTACATTTAATTTGTTATGGGTGATGGTGATTGGTATGCTCTTATTAATTGCTAAAGTATTCTTAGCGCAGACTCGAAATATCATC
Organism: Leuconostoc sp. S50; assembly: GCF_016624925.1. Taxonomy (NCBI): domain Bacteria; kingdom Bacillati; phylum Bacillota; class Bacilli; order Lactobacillales; family Lactobacillaceae; genus Leuconostoc; species Leuconostoc sp. S50. The sequence goes on from NZ_JACVUE010000009.1 coordinate 40,644, forward strand.
GCAAAATAAAAAAACATGATTATCTCGTATAATCATGTTTTTTGTTTATTATTTTGCTGAGCGCAAAGACGTCAAACGTTCTTGTGTGGCGGCAAGTTTAGCTTGCCAATCAGCCAATTTTTCTCTTTCAGCAGCAACAACTGCTTCTGGGGCAGCATTAACGAATTTTTCGTTAGATAATTTGCCTTGAGCACGTTTCACTTCACCAGAGAATTTCTTAGTTTCTCCTTCAAGACGTGCTATCTCATCATCAATATCAATCAATTCAGCAAGTGGCACATATATTTCTGCGCCGGTAATCACTTGTGACATTGCCAAATCCGGTGCTTGTACATCAGCGGCAATCGTCAATGACTTAGGATGCGCAAAACGGTTAATATAATCTGCATTGTCATTAAATATACGGATCAAATTGTCATCGTTTGTCTTAATCAACAAGTCGATGGCAGTTGACATTGGTGCGTTGGCTTCTGAACGAATATTACGCACTGCAACAATCAAATCTTGCAGCGACTTAAACGCTGTTTCTGCTGCGTCATTAGTCAATTCGTCATGTACAACAGGATATCGTGTGATAGCAAAATCAGCATTTTTTCCCGCCTGATCTGGCATTTCTTGCCAAATCGCTTCTGTTACGAATGGCATAATTGGCTGCAACAAGCGTAACGTCTGATCCAAAACATAAGCTAATGTTTGTTGAACAGGTGCTTTGTCACCATCGCCATTCAATGTTTCTTTGGTCATTTCGATGTACCAGTCGGCAAAATCATTCCAAATGAAGTTATATAATGAACGACCGGCTTCACCAAATTCAAATTTATCAAAATTACGTGTCACATCAGCAACTGTTGTGTTCAAACGTGCCAAAATCCATTGATCGGCTAGTGTTAATTTATCCAAATCAGGCAATTGTGATGGCGTGTCTTCTGCCAGATTCATGATAACGTACCGCGAAGCATTCCAAATCTTATTGATAAAGTTCCAAGCTGCATCCATCTTATCGTAAGTGAAACGCACATCTTGTCCCGGAGTTGAACCTGTTGCTAAGAACCAACGCAATGCGTCAGCACCGTACTTTTCAATAACGTCCATTGGGTCAACACCATTACCCAATGACTTTGACATTTTGCGACCTTCACCATCACGAATAAGACCGTGAATTAAGACATTTTTAAATGGTCGCTGACCAGTGAATTCCTTACCCTGGAACATCATTCGTGCAACCCAGAAGAAGATAATATCATAACCAGTTACTAATGTATTGGTTGGATAATAGCGGGCAAAATCGCCATCCATTTTTTCCGGCCAACCCATTGTTGAAAATGGCCAAAGTGCACTTGAGAACCAAGTATCAAGCACATCAGGATCACGTTCCCAACCATCCCCTTCAGGCGCCTCTGTCCCAACATAAATTTCTTCGTCAGCCGTGCCTTTGTTCTTATACCACGCAGGAATTTGATGTCCCCACCACAATTGACGTGAAATAACCCAATCACGAATATTTTCCATCCAATGCGTGAATGTGTCTTCAAAACGTGCTGGCACAAATTCAACTTTCTCGTCTTCATTTTGCTGCATGTCCAAAATTTGCTTTGCCAATGGTGCCATTTTGACAAACCACTGCGTAGACAAGCGTGATTCTACTGGCACGCCGGTCCGCTCTGAATGACCAACTGAGTGAACAATTGGGTCAACTTTGAGCATGTAATCACCCGCTTCAAGGTCTGCCACGATTGCTTTGCGCGCTTCAAATCGTTCCATGCCGTTATATTTGCCAGCATGCTCATTCAAATGACCGTCTTCAGTCATTGTGTTAATGCGTTCCAAATCATGGCGATTGCCGACTTGGAAGTCATTAGGATCATGAGCTGGTGTGATTTTTACCATACCAGTCCCGAAATCTTTTTCAACATATTCGTCAGCGATAATTGGAATTTCACGACCAACGAGTGGTACCATGACTGTTTTTCCAATTAAATCTTTGTAACGTTCATCACTCGGATGTACGGCAACAGCAACATCACCAAACATTGTTTCTGGACGAGTCGTTGCAATTTCAATGTAATTCTTACCATTAAAAGTCGTACCATCGGTGAATGGATACTTAACATGATAGAAAGCACCCTCATCATCTTGATAAATTACTTCAATATCAGACAACGCAGTACGTGCTTGTGGATCCCAGTTAATGATGTATTCACCACGATAGATCAATCCCTTGTTGTACAAATCAATAAAGACTTTGTTAACTGCTTTGTTCAAACCTTCATCTAATGTGAAACGTTCACGATCAAAATCCAATGAAAGCCCCATTTTACCCCATTGCTGTTTGATAGTGGCGGCGTATTCATTTTTCCAATCCCAAACTTGTGTTACGAACTTCTCACGACCCAAATCATAGCGTGAAATACCTTCACCGCGCAAACGCTGCTCAACCTTCGCTTGTGTTGCAATGCCGGCATGATCCATGCCAGGCAACCACAAAGTATCAAATCCTTGCATGCGCTTTTGACGAATAATCATATCTTGCAATGTCGTATCCCAAGCATGCCCTAAATGCAACTTACCTGTGACATTGGGTGGTGGAATGACGATTGAATAAGGTTCTGGTTCATTCCCCTGAATTTCTTGATTCGATTCTGGTGCAAAAAGCTTTTTGCTTTGCCAGTTATCATACCGACCAGCTTCAACAGCAGTGGGATTATATTTTGTTGACATATCAATATCGCGCATTGTTATTTCTCCTTTATATATTCAGTAAATTAGCTACTTTGTCAACTCATTTTAAAGCGTTACCACAAAAAAACGTCAACATCCTAATATAGGACGCTGACGCGTGGTACCACCTAAATTGTCGTTACGAAACGACCACTTAATTTATTTTAATGTGATGAGTTAATCCTTAGCAACCTTGGGCATTAACGTGGTTGATTTACACCATACATCAACTCTCTAAACACGCGCTTGCTTATTCCTCTAAGATATTTTTAATATTACCTTAAAATAATGCTATCGTCAAGTCACATTAATAGTGGCGCTACAAATTATTTGCGAGATCGTCTCTCAAAGAAAATGACGGTTGCAATACCTACAACAATCACCAACAGCCATGGCCACAAAATAATTTTTTTCGTTTTTGTTGGTGATGCTTTTTTAGTAGTTTTCTTACTAACAGACACATGAGGCACTACTTTGACTGGTAGTTTTTTTGATGATGATGACGCTTGCGAGGAGGTACTCGAAGCAGATTGTGACGATGATGTTGATGAGCTGCCCGTTGATTCAGATGTCGCATTGGTTGAACTCGCTGATGACGACGACGCAGGCTCTTTATTCTCGCCAATTTTAGGAAGACTGCTCGTATCAAAAACCACACCATAACCATAATAGTGGTTGTAGCGAATTGCTTGAATGTTGACTGTCATGTGACCATCCAAACGCGAGTCCAAATTGGTCGCTGTGAACTGATACTGGTAATAATCTGTATTGCCTTGCGTTGTTCTTGAGATTGCCGGTGTTTGACCATTAAAATCCGTCACAGATACAGGGAAAAGACCCAAATCGTGTGTCGTTCTGATTGTCATAATGACAACATAGTGGTCACCATCAATCGCCACCGTTGCAGGCTTTTGAAAGTATTGATCAGCAACAGATGTTTCTGTTGTGCCATCCTTGACGACCCTAAAGGGCACTGAATAAGTTTCTGCAGATACTGTTTGGGTAACATTAATGAACCCTAATAGTAAACTAACGCAAGTTAGCATAAACCATTGAAATCGTCGCATTAACGCAAAACCTTCTTAAACCAAATACCCAAAGCCAAAACACCAGAAACTAACGCTGCCAAAAGTGGTGCTGCAGTTGTCGTCTCGTTAGTAGCTGTGTTCGGCAATTTTGATGTACTTGATAATTGTGATGTCAAGGGCACGTCATTGCCAATTGTTTGGTCAGACGATACATAATTGTTTGGCAAGTTACTTGGGTTATCTGGCATTGACCACGATGGAATTCGTTTAAAATCGCTTAACTTTAAGTCAACAGGTTGCGTCTCAGTAAATGGCATCGTGCCAATCATCGTCTCCACATGTATTGTCGACTTGAGCGTCTTACCTAATTCAGAAGTTGGTAAAACAACAACAAAACTTTGCCCACTTTTCACCGCAGAGACACCGTCTATAACCCATGTTTTAACCATGTTAATGGTTGCCATATCCTTAAACGCCATTGTAATTATTGCCTGACCATCTTTAATGACGATATAGGCAGTTGGTGATACCATTGATGACATCATTGAATCATTTGTTGTACCAGATTTGTACAATTTAGCTGTCGCCGTGTAAGTACCATTTTGCGACTTTTTGGCAGCTTCTTGTTCTGCTTTGGCTTTAGCAGCGGCTTCTGCCGCCGCCTTATCTTTAGCTGCTTGTTTAGCTTTTTCCGCCGCTGCTGCCTTGACCGCGTCAGCTTTTGCTTTGGCATCCGCCTCAGCCTTAGCTTTTTCTTCGGCAGCAACTTCTTCTGGGTCACGTGCCACAAACTTCAAATCAGTCACATTAATGTCAACCGGTTGGGTTTCAGTAAATGGCATTGGGCCAATCATTGTTTCCACGTGTATGGTTGAATCGAGTGTTTTATTTAAATCTGAAACTGGTAAGACCACATTAAAATTGTTGCCCTTTTTAACCGCAGTAACACCATCAATGACCCAACTTTTTACCATATCACTCGTATTTAAGTCCTTAAATTGCAACGTAATGATGGCTTGTCCATTTTTAATCACAACATTTGCGGTTGGCAACACCATTGACGACATCATTGAATCATCTGTTGTACCAGATTTGTACAATTTAGCTGTCGCCGTGTAAGTACCATTTTGCGACTTTTTGGCAGCTTCTTGTTCTGCTTTTGCTTTGGCCGCTGCTTCTGCTAAAGCCTTAGCAGCCGCTTCCTGTTTAGCTTTTTCCGCCGCTGCTGCCTTGACCGCGTCAGCTTTGGCTTTGGCAGCTGCATCAGCCTTAGCTTTTTCTTCGGCAGCAACTTCCTCTGGGTCACGTGCCACAAACTTCAAATCAGTCAATTGCAAATCAACAGGTTGTTTTTCACTAAAAGTTCCCGCTTGAATACTAATTTCAGAAGTTATAACTTTGTTTAAATCTGCAACTGGCACTGTAACTGTAACCTTCGCACCATCAATCTCAGCGGCCACGCCATCAAAAGCCCAACCAGCTACCATCTTAGCAGTATCAGCCTCTGTAAATGACAACTGAATCGTTGCATTGCCATCTTTTATCACAATGTCAGCTTGGTTAACTAGCATTGTGCTCATTCTTGAGTCCTCACTAGTCCCCGATTTGTGAAAATTAGCAGTTGCCGTGTAACTGCCATTCTGCAAGCTGGAAGCCGCCGTAGTCGTAACAGTCGCTGAGCCAGTTGTGCTTGCAGCGTTCACAACATCACTGTGCAATAACATTGCCCCTGAAACCGCTAAAGTGCCCGCCAGCACCAATACTTTATTTTTCTCCATGATATCCTCCGATAAAAATATGATACTTATCACATGATAAGTATTTTAGTGCGTAAAAAAAGCGCAGCATTTGCCACGCAAGTTTTAATTACAGACATTATTATATTCTAATTTTTAATAAACATCAAATAATTAGCTTAATAGTAACTGGTTACAAAAACATAGTTTAAACTATTGTCTTATTTTTAAGATATCACCAATATTGTTATTTTTTTCACTATATCAAAATATACTGCTAGTTAAATAGATTATATTTTACCAATAGTTCATATTTATCCATGTTACTGGTTTTAACAGCCACCTAAAATGCTATACTAATTGTAATATTATCATTTACAAAACCTATTTGCTTCAAAGAAAGTCAATTTGATGAACGCCATTTTAAAAAGAATTATTACTGATAAAACATTTTTAATTACCTTAATCCTTGCAGTTTTCTCAATAACGTTTGGTATTGTAAAATTATCAGACATTGATGCTAATACTATTACGTCACTAGCGGCATTAATCCTACTCATTACAATTTATCAAGCGCTCAATATACTCAAATTCGTAGCAAATTACATTGTTGCAAAATGTAACACGATCCGTTCTGTCATTTTAGTGCTTTTACTTTGCTCTTTTTTGGGGTCAATGTTTTTTACAAACGACGTTGCAATTTTGACCCTTGTGCCAATTGTTTTTAATATTGCTCAAAAAATTAATGTACCAAAAATATTAACAATCAGTTTATTAACTATATATGCCAATCTTGGCAGCGCTTTAACACCTTTTGGTAACCCACAAAACATTTATTTGGTGTCTCATTACCATCTCGGAATTGGTCAATTTATGATGATGTCGTTACCTTTTGGTTTGGTGGCGTTATTATCCATGTTTGTTGTTTTATTAGTCATCAAAAATCAACCCATTGATGATGTTACTTTACCATCAATTGAAATTAACCAACATAAAACTTGGCTATTGTTAGGCGCCACGTTAATCGTTCTTTTAGGGATTTTGTCAGTCATACCTGTTTATATGGCACTAATCGTTAGTATTTTAGCGGCGGTTTGTTTACAAAAGACGGTTTTCAAACATGCTGATTACGGGATTATTTTAACTTTCGTTAATTTTTTCATTATTGTCGGCGCAATCAGTCGTATCAAATACGTGCAGACTTTATTATATCAACATACCACATCAAGCTTAGAAACGTTTTTTTCCGGTATGATAACTAGCCAATTCATCAGTAATGTGCCTGCTGCTATTCTAATCTCCAAATTCACCCAACATAGTTATGGCTTATATTTAGGTGTCACTGTCGGTGGATTAGGTACGCTCATTGCTTCACTGGCTAACCTTTTAGCTCTACGTCAATATGCTGCTTTATCACATCATCACAGTACGTTTGGATTCTTCAAAACTTTCTCGTTTTTAAACATTGGTTTGCTATTGTTTTTCATAATTGTGGGCTTTATTTTGTTATCAGTTTAAGCAGTGAAAATCATTGCTTCAATTAGTCGTAAGGCACTGTCATTATGGTTTAATGTAACCGTAGCCTTCATTTTGCTTGATTGCCAATTCCACAACGCCTGAAGGAACAATTACGATATTATCTTGTAATTCGGTAGATGAAATATGCCTTTGATCAAGTGAATTTTTGCATACCGAAATAACAACAGAAGAACTAATCAACTTGTTCAACTGCAAGTCAGATTGTTTAACAACTTGCTGAACTGCGCCACCATTAACCAAAAGTTCAATCGTACCCACAATGTCATTGTTTTCGTACCATTCAACTAAATGCTTCAAATTTGAAAGGACCGTTTGCCACTTTTCTGATTCATCAATATGTACAATAACATTCATAGTCTTTTCCCTCACTTGTATAGGCTTAAATATATCCTTATTATAGTACAAAAACTAACCACCAACGCGATGGTCCTATAGTTCCTTGATATTTTTAAACAATGGTTTCATGATGAGAGGCGCCACGATTGTTGTAATCATCACTGTCACAATCATTTCACTTGAGAGATTTTGACTGACAATACCAGAGCTAATGCCAATCTGTATAATGACTAGTGCCATTTCTCCTCGTGATACCATTCCTGCACCAATGGCAGTGGCCACAGAAGACGATAATCCTGATAGTTTTGCACCCAAAAAAGAGCCAATCAGTTTGGTCAAAATAGCTAAAATGCTAAAAATAATTATCGCTATAATCTTGTCAGATGTGCTGGGCAAAGCTAGCGTAAGGCCAATTGACCCAAAGAAAATTGGATAGAAAAACCATTTTCCTGCCATTGCAGTGCCTTTTCCCAAATAGTCAGCTAGGGTATATTTTTTAATGAGTATCCCCACGGTAAAAGCCACTAGTGGCACTAATCCGCCCAATCCCAGTTGACCACCCAAGACAACAGAAAATACTGTCATGGCAATTAAAGCAATCACATCATCAAGAATCGCTGCTGACAAAATAATAGCGCCTAGAGATGTGGCTAATTTCCTTTGCTCAGCTAAAACAGCTAATGTAATTGAAATTGATGTTGCTGCAAAAACAACACCAGCAAACAAAGCAACCCGTAAATCATACCCTAACAAAATAAATGCCAGCGGCATCACTAGCACAGGTACCACAACACCAAATACGGCAATAGCAGAAGATGCTTTAATATGTTGCTTCATGACTTTCAAATCTGATGATAAGCCAGAATGAAACATTAGCATTGCAATGCCTATTTCGGCCAAGAGGTGAATAAGTGCCGTTGACTGCACCCAATTTAACACACTGGTTCCCAAAATAACACCAGCCAATAGCTGCCCTACAACTTCCGAAAATCCTAATTTAACAGCTAATTTTCCTAATAAAATAGTAATAATAATCAGTACAATAATCAGTAAAAATGACACGTGTTTCTCCTTTTTGCAATCAAAAAAACTTCAAAAATGGTTAGTTCCCCGACTAACCAATCTTGAAGTTTTCACCCAACCGATTGCGATTTATTTTTTCCATCATAACACGGTCAATCCATATTTAGCAACCAACCTTTACTAGTACATTGTGATCTTTTTCCTGTTTAGCAGCCATGATATCAGAACTAAGATAACGACAATTGCTAACGCCAAAGTTGCTATTTCAAATAGAGACGTATATGATTTCTTTTCTATAATAATACCACCAATTAATGGACCAATTGCACGACCCGCTGACGACCATGAGTTAACTAACCCTTGGTAGCGTCCTTTGGTGCCCAATGGTGCCAAGTTATTAACTAAGGCCGGAATTGTTGGAATAGCAGTTGCTTCACCGATAGTTAACAAAATCATCGCGACAACAAAATAACCGTAATCATGGGCAAAAACAAGCGTCACAAATGATATTGTCACAAAAATCAGCCCAAATATAATTTGTACAATGTAGTTTTCATAGTAGCGTGACAACCAAATAATAATCACCTGCATGACCATAATCAAGAAAGCATTTAGTGTCCACAATAACGAATATTGACTAAGCGGAATACCTAAATCTGTCATGTATACTGAAAGATTAGAATCCCATTGCTGATACATTGTCCAGATGATCATCAGTGAAATAAACAGCGTAAATAAAACAATCAAATTTGGCTTTGGCACGACAGCTTTGCCTTTATTTTTTTCATCAGAATTTAATGATTTCGTAACGTTTGCACCAGACGAAGAATATTTTGTCCAAGCAATCAATAAAAAGATCAAATAGAGGAAAATAGCAATCATAAAGAGATAAGTTATACCAGCATCATAAACAAAGCCGACCAAAGATGTCCCTATCACAACACCCATGTTCTGAACAAAATAAAGTATTGTAAAGACACGCCGACTATCTTTGCTATCAACGTTAGTTCCCATTGCATAAACCAATGTCGAGTTCCAGCCAGCACTTAATCCGTTCAAAAACAACAAAATACCAAAAGCTGGCCACCCATGAAAAAAAGCTAACAAAATAAAGCTCAATAGCGCGCCAAAAATACCATAACGTATAAGTTGTGCAGGATTAAAACGGTCAAACATTGCACCACCAACATAACTTCCAATCACACTTGCCAATGAATTGAAAAACAAAACAATCCCAATCATTGTTAATGATATCCCCAAATCGTTATGCAAATACACACTGGTCAATGGCCAAATAAAACTCATACCGACACTACTCAAAAAAGCACCTGCTGCCAACCAAATTAACCCAATTTTTTTCATATCACCCTCCTACTTTTGACAACTATAAATAAAAAAATGCCAATAAAAAACGGCTTAGACGCCGATTTTTGCGAAATACTTTGTGATTATCGTTTAATTTAAGTACGATTGGCTCATTGTTGTTTTACCAATCATCTTATCTCTCATTATTTCATATTGTTTGTCATAGCAGTGACCACTTTACTAATTTTTAAATAATCATTACGTTTGGTATGATATAAGAAGATATCAGATGAAACAAGTTGGCGGTGAAACAACTAAAATATTTGTTTTTGAAAGGATTTATTGTGGCAGAAAAAATAATTGCCGAATATTTTGAGATGTGGGTTAAACGCGATTTTACACAACTACAACGCATTTTTTCGAGTAACATCACTTATCACGAATGCACTGGTGCTATGTATATTGGCATGATTGAATTAAAAGCATGGATCAAGGCATCATTACAAAAACAAACTGTTTTAATGTGGCAAATAAAAAACATTCAGCAAATAGATGACCAAACATTTTTCGTCGAGTGGTTTTTCAAAGCTCGAGAAACTCAGAACTACTGCTTTGATGGCGTATCAAAAATTCAATTTGATAATCATAAAATCATTGCCATTGATGAATACGCAGCAAAACACAATATCTATCGACCATATCAAAATTAAGCTAACATATTAAAGAAATAACCAGCACTCAATGTTGAATATTAATTGTGCTAAAAATTACGTGCAATGAACCACGTTAAAAGCATTCGGGAGAGAAATTATGGATGAAAATGGTATCAATGTACCAGCAGAAGTTAAAGGTTGGAATTGGGGCGCTTTTATGTACAACATTTTTTGGGGTATTGGTAATAAAACATACTTACCACTGCTCTGCCTGATTCCAGTTTTCAACTTTGTGTGGATTTTTGTCTGCGGTTTTAAAGGCAATGAATGGGCATGGCAAAAAGGCGATTATAAGGATGTCGAGACATTCAAAGCTGTACAGGCAACTTGGAACCGTGCTGGAATCGTTCAATTTATCATTGCCATCGCAATCATGGTATTGTACTTTATGTTCTTCGCAGCTATTATTTCTTCGGTAGTAAATAGCAATAATTACTGAAAATCATGCACTCGTCGAGTGCGTACATACTTAACATGACAAATAACACCCCTTTCAACATACGGCAATATCATCTGACCAGACTTAAAATAGCTTTGTAATCTTATTTTTATCTAACACTGATTGGCTGCACTCATGAGATATCCAAAATAATTTCAATACTTTTCTGAACAAAGTATTGTACCCACATCGTGTCTTCGGTATCACCAAAATCCTTATAAAATTCCAAAGCTAATTTTTTAAGTTCTTCAGACTTTTGCAAAGCGACATCATCACTATATGGCAAATCATCGGGATAAATATTATCAACCGATACGACTTCATTCGTGTCATTTGTGATTGAATAGCCAATATTTTCTGGTTCGATTAAATAAAATTCTATTTTTTTTGGTAATCCAGCCAAAAAATTTTTAGGGTGTTTCAAATCCGTATTAATAAAACCAGACATCAAGAACTTTTTGTAACTCTCTTTCATAAACCTCTCCTAATTCGTTATTTATCACCACTTGATTGTCTTTTATAAATAATAAAGTAATTCAATAATGATGTAGTGATAACGATACTCGCTAAAATATTAAACCATAAAGCATTTATAATCCAAGATAATAGCATACTACTCAATAAACTAATGTTCATCACATATTCTGCTGTTTTTAGTGTCATGACTGGCTCCCTTTGTTCAAAAACTATTCTTAATGTGATAATACATGATTAATGGTCGTTAATCAAAAAAATCATGATCAAAAGGTATTTACGAAAAAAAACCTATCCTGACAATTAATCATACGAAATCCGATTACAAAAATTTGTTTAATTAACCCATAATGACTTTTTCCCCATGAATACCTCATAATCGCTTTTAATGTACTAGCATGTCTGATATTATTAAGTCAATAAATCATGAACACGAAACGCAAAAAAGTATCATGAAGAACAAACAATTTTAAGGAGAAGGACACACATTATGATTTCTATCGTATCTCTGAATAATAAAAGAAGTTGGCGCGCCATGTTATTGGAAAAAATAATCCGACCCATCCCCTTAGTCAAAGACGAAAGAAAGGAGCAAAATTTTGAAAAAGCACTGATTGATAGTGAAACACCCTATCAACTACCCAAAGCAGCGCAAAAAAAATTCAACATTCACAAAGTTGCGCAAATAGATGAAACTACTTTTGAAATACAGCCACAAAATAACAAAATTTCTAAAACGATATATTACCTTCATGGTGGTGCCTACTGGTGGCAACCTTCTAATTTACACTTCAAAATGCTACAAAAATTAGCTGATGAGAATCAAGCAAGAGTCATCATGCCAGTTTATCCCAAATCGCCACGCTACACTGCTGACGATGTGTTGCCATATATCTTAGATAACTACAAAAAAACGATTAACAAGTACCATATTATGTCATCCGCGCTCACTTTGATGGGCGATTCTGCCGGTGGTGGTCTTTGCTTGTCACTATTACAATTATTAGAACATGAAACAATAGCGCAACCCCATCGTGTTATGTTATTTTCTCCTTGGCTAGATATCAGCAACTCAAATCCTGACATGAAATCAATTCAGCACACGGATCCGCTCCTAAATATAGAAGCACTAGCTTATCAAGGTGAAATATATAGTGGTAGCTTCAAGACTGACGCGCCTCTTGTTAGCCCAATCAACGCTGATTTCAGCAAATTCCCACCCGTTGATATTTTTTCCGGTACGCATGATATTCTCTATGCCGATGTGAAAAAATTATCACGTCGCGATAATGATAATGTCAATTTCTATATTTTTCCTAAAATGAATCATGTATTTGTTACTTTTCCCATCCCAGAAGCTGAAAAGGCGCTGAATATTGTCAAGCAGTCAATCACGCATTGATCAGTATTTGTCTGTGGATAACTTTGCTTTCAACCCCTTCATTAAAAGCAAAACCACGTGCTAAGCGTTTAGTTTTTAAAACTTAGGAGCCAATCACTGTCATTGCGTTGTTAATCATTTTAAAATAACGAGAATAATGAGACTATCAAACTAGTAACAGGACAAAATTTAAAAATTTCCACTATTTAACATTAATGGCAATACCTACAACCAACGCAATAAACTATTGCCCCGAAAAATTAAAACATAGGAGCGTTTTAAAATGCAATCGTATGGTAGTAAAGATGAGTTAATTATGGCCATTAAGACTAACTATCAAAAATACATCAATGAATTTAGTAACATACCAAATGATTTGAAAGATAAACGCATTGAAGAAGTCGATCGCACACCAGCTGAAAATCTTTCATATCAACTTGGCTGGCTCACCTCGTTATTAAGTTGGGAACGAGATGAGAAAGCAGGTAAAAAAGTTGATGTACCAGCAAAAGGCTACAAATGGAACAATCTAGGTGGATTATATACCTCGTTTTATGAAACTTACAGTAACTACTCGTTAACAGAATTGATTGAATTATTAAACTCACGTGTGGCAGAACTCTGCCACTTAGTTGAATCACTGCCGGACGATGTCCTCTTTGAACCGAATAAACGTCAGTGGGCAACGACACCCGCACAATGGCCAGTATGGAAATGGGTTCATATCAATTCTGTCGCACCGTTTAAAACATTTAGAACCAAAATTCGCAAATGGAAAAAGCACTCCCTATGAATTAGACACATCTTTCCTCAGTGACATGAAACGAAAAATAACGAGCTATTTTAACAGGAAAGCCAACTTTGTGTCTCACTTCCTTGCATACATTGATTACCGGAGCGCAGATAATAAAATGACAAAAGCAACTCTTTTTAGAACAATTGCCACACTAGGATTTTTAGGCACATTTCTATATAAACTCTCAACAAATACTTCCTCAATATATTTGTCTGCAACTCAAGTTATACTCCTTGTTATATTGTGGATTGCCCTGGCAGTTGATAGATACAAGAACACGCACTCAAAATCATATTTAAAATGGGACTTATTTTTGGTTGGCGTGTCAGCATTACTATTAATCGCAATAATCGCGCTTTTTAGGTAATTAGTTCGGTACTTAACATCAAATAGTACGTGAAGAACCACATTAAAAGCATTCAATAAAACAGTTAGGAAAATAAACAATGTCAAAAGATAGTCAAGAAACTAATACACAAACAGTAGCTTATGGTTGGCAACTAATTACACCCGAAAACACAATCGTTACCGATAATGAACAAGGCAATATCGTCATTGGGGATAGTTCTAATGATTTTAGTGGTGGACCATTTATAGTGTTAAAAGTTAACGAAAACGAAGCCACGGTAAAAGCTAGTAGGTACTTTGAACAAGGTGTATCAATTACCTTAGATAAAAAGATTGTTGTCCAACGCCGTCCTGATATTGAGTTAGATGACTGATTAGCTAGTATAAAAAAGCACTCACTGAGTGAGTACATAAAGATATATGGGAAGTTCGCCATGCAAAAAGAATTAAAAAGAAGTATTAAAAACGCTGGTTTGATGTTAAGTCACATGAAATTTAGTGAGTCTGACTTTGCTACCGTCATTGAAACTAATGTTATCAAATACAATGATGAAGCTTGGCGCCTTGCTATGTTGATGAATGCTTCTATGTATAACTATTCATTAGGTTTATCAGAAACTAACGAAGGTGCTATAAAATGTGCCGAATTTTTGTTTGAGCATGAAGCAAACAAAGAAATATTAGCACTCATACGAGAGTCAGAAAATCTATAACGTCATTGTCAGACACAAAGGCAATCACAGGCAAGTGCGGAAACAGTTTTTATAGATGTTAATTTTTATTCAAAACAGGAGAATTAAAACATGTTTATTGGAAAAAATGTAAAACTATCACATTATCATGAAACAGATGGTGAAAACTTAGCAAACTGGCAATGGGATGAAAACTTCCTGTCCACATTAACTAGTGATATGATTCATCCTTACCCAGCTAATGACTGGGAAAAAATATTTTTAGAAAACACTGACAGTTCTGAAAATGTGGCGTTCACAATCAGAAAAACAAATGATGATAATTTGGTTGGTTATGTGACGCTAACCGACATTAGCGTTCGTAATCACTCCTGCGAATTGGGGATTGGTTTTCCTAAAGCTGAAGACCGTTCTAAAGGCTACGGTACAGAAGCAATGAACCTGATTCTTGATTATGGTTTTAATAACCTTAATATGCATAAAATCAAGTTATCCGTCTATCCATTCAATACTGGTGCCGTAAAAGCATACACAAAGGTCGGTTTTGTCAAGGAAGGTACCACAAAAGATGAAATTTTTTATGATGGCAAATGGGTTGACATTGATTACTATGCCATCTTTCAAGATGACTGGTTTGCAAAGCAACGTTAATCACGCTCACAATAGAAAAAATGCACCGCCCTCGATTTTAGCAACAATAATCAATCACACTAACGGCAAATACACCAAAAAAATATGGTAAAGCATTCGAAAAGACAACATAATTTTTCGCTTACCAAAAAGTCAAGTACTAAATGAGTTCAGCACTTGACTTTTTTATTGATTTTTCTTTTGTGTCATTAACATTAAGCATAGTACTACCAAAGTGGTGCCCAGAGAAACAAAACCTGTAGTATCCATTGTTTGTCCGACCATAATCCATGATATAAATACAGATATATATAGCAAATAATCCCACCAAACCAGCTCAATTTCACGATGCTTGTGGCTTCTGTACACCAAATAACAGCCAACTAGTACAATTAAAACAATAACAACCCAATAAATCATCTGCCACATCATCTTTCTCTCCCCTAAATCACTCAATAATAGCAATCATTAATTCTTTCTTTGACAAAGCCATACAAACGTCCTTCAACTTATTGATTTTTGGTAATTTTATCGACACTGCCATCAAGTATTTCAAAAGAAAAGGCGTTACATCAAGGTTTTGAAACCCTATGCAACGTCTTGAAATGCTAAAATGGATCTGAGGGGAGTCGAACCCCTGTCCAAACCGTCCGATACATTGGCGCCTACGCTTATAGTGCTATCATTTGAATTTCATCAATTTGTACGCCATAACACACGGCTAATCAAATTAACTAATCTGATAAATTTAACATTGCCATTCCAGATGTAAACAACAAAGCGATCTGACCTTTTATGGCCTAATCTCAGACGTCAGAAACCAAGATTAAGCTACGTATTGCTGGTTTTTAAGCAGCGATTGCGTAAGAGTTTTCGTTTTTTGCAGTTAAAATGTCTGCCCGTTTAACGCCCGGACGGCGAAACGCAGCCAATGCTCTAAACAGCCTGTCGAATTCCAAAAAACAGACCCAAAATATAATGAACCATTTATTATAAACTGTCATCATATTAATTGTAACACAGGTTAAATATCAATCATGTTTAAAAAGCTCTAAAACGCGCACGTCGTTGATTGACTAGTTCACTCGGTGTTAACTGGTTCAGCGCTTTAATTTCGTCATCCAGTCTTTTTCTGATTAAATTAAAGACACGGGGATGATTGTGCGATTCCGGCACAATATACTCAATAATGTCTTTTTCAAACAAATCCTTTGCTGTTAGCCCCATAACGGCGGCAGCTTCATCACTGCGCTTACTATCTTTCCAAAGAATTGATGCAAATCCTTCTGGCGACAAAATAGAATACGTGGCATTTTGAAACATCCATACTTGGTTAGCAGTGGCAAGCGCTAGTGCACCTCCCGAACCACCTTCACCATAGACAATGGCTATCATTGGCACCGTCAGCTTCATTGATTCAAGTATAGACTTGGCAATCGCTTCGCCTTGTCCCTGTGCTTCAGCCTCTTTGCCCGGAAAGGCACCCGGTGTATTGATAAACGTGATAATTGGTCGATGGAACCGTTGCGCTTGCTGCATTAAACGTTGCGCCTTGCGATAGCCCCAAGGCTCTGGCGAACCGTTGCGTTTACTCAACTTATCATGAATATCAGTTCCCTTGTCAATGACAATAATCGTCACTGGCTGACCATTTAAAGCCCCAATCCCACCAATAACGGACATATCATCCCCGCTCAATCGATCACCATGTAATTCAACAAAATCAGTGAATATACCATCAATAATTTCACGTGCCATGAAGCGATCTTCTCGAGATTTTTTTACGACTTGGGCTGGCGTCAATTCACGCTTGAAAATTTTCAAACTATTCAAAATATCTGCTGACATATTATTCCTCTAGACTTGTATGCAACTTAACAATTTTAGCAATCATTGGTGCCAACGACTCACGTGGTACAATTTGATCCACAAAACCATTTTCTAATAATGTTTCAACACGCTGGAAATCTTTAGGTAATTTTTCATGAATTGTAGATTCAATCACGCGAGCGCCTGCAAAACCTACCAATGCATGAGGCTCAGCTAAAGTGATATCACCTTGCATGGCAAAACTAGCCGTCACGCCACCAGTTGTTGGGTCTGTCAAAACCACAAGATACAATAAACCAGCCTCTTGGTGTTGCGCCACAGCAGCCGAGACTTTGGCCATCTGCATCAACGACTGAATTCCCTCTTGCATTCTCGCCCCACCTGAAGCCGTGAATAGTACCACTGGCAAACGATGAGATGTTGCATATTCAAAGAGACGCGTAATCTTTTCACCAGTCATTGAGCCCAGTGAACCCATCATGAAATATGAATCCATGACACCTAATGCCACTTTTTGTTGTTGAATTATTGCCAGACCAGTCAGCACAGATTCACCTAACTCTGTTTGTGATTGCGCTCGTGCTAACTTCTCAGCGTAACCCGGAAATTCTGGATTAGTCATTTGAATATCGGCATCCATTTCTTCAAAACTATCAGTTAACAAACTGACACGTTCGCGTGCTTGCAAACGAAAGCCATAGCCACAATTGGCACATACTCGAAATTCCCCAAGTTGTTTATTATACATCTGAGCACCGCAATAAGGGCAAGCAAGGAAAAGGCCATCTGGAATACGATCATTCACAGACGCATCACGTTTGATTTTTTCCTTCGAACTTTTATTTTCATATAAATCCATTTTTCTCTCCATTATAACAATACCGCACACGTTAGACGCATACGGTAGTCATTTTATTGATTATCTGGCAATGTTTGTGTCCATCTTGGCAAAAATTCAGTTTCCAAATAGCGTGTGTCAAATTCGCCACGTTGAACCTGTGGATCAGCTAACAGAGATTTTTGAAAATTACGACTCGTTGCTACACCACGTACAACAGTTTCATCAACCACACGTTGAATCTTTCTCATGGCTGTTTCACGATCATCGGCCTTAACGATTAATTTGCCAATCATAGAATCGTAAAATGGTTGAATTTTATCGCCATTAAATAAGGCTGAATCAATACGCACACCCGGTCCACCAGTTGGCAAAAAAACAAAATCAATCGTTCCAGCACTAGGTGCAAAGTGTTTTTCTGGCTGCTCAGCTGTCAAACGTACTTCGATAGAGTGGCCTTTAACGATCACGTCATCTTGAACCACCGGTAAATCTAAGCCTGCAGCAACTTGAATTTGTAACTTAATTAAATCTAATCCCGTTACCATTTCAGAAACTGGATGTTCTACTTGAATACGTGTATTCATTTCCATAAAGTAGAAATGACCATCACGATCTTGCAAAAATTCAATGGTGCCAGTATTTTCATACGCCAAAGCCTTTGCGGCTTTAGTAACAATTTCGCCAAGATGTGCACGCATTTCAGGTGTCACACCAGTAGCTGGTGATTCTTCAATCACCTTTTGATTATTTCTTTGTAATGAACAATTTCGTTCTGGTAAATAAACAACATGACCATTTTCATCACGGAACACCTGCATTTCAATGTGGCGGACACGTGACATAACTTTTTCAATATACATGTGATCATCGCCAAACGAAGCACGTGCTTCGTTCTGAGCATCATCAAATTTATCTGATAACTCATCCTCACCGTAAACAAAACGCATGCCTTTACCGCCACCACCAGCGGCAGCTTTCAGCAACAAAGGATAACCAATTTTATCAGCAACCGTTTTTGCTTCATGAAAATCACGGATAAATCCCTCTGAACCCGGAATTACTGGTACGCCGGCACGCCGCATTTCTTCACGTGCGTTAGCTTTGTTACCCATTAACTCAATTGTTTCTGGCCTAGGACCAATCCATTTAATACCAACTTCGCCAACCATTTCAGCAAACAATGTATTTTCAGCTAAAAAACCGTAGCCCGGATGAATTGCCTCGGCTCCCGACAGCAGGGCTGCACTTAAAATATTTTTCATATTTAAGTACGAATCTTTAGGTTTCGGTCCCCCCACAGCAATCGCTTCGTCAGCGATTTGCACGTGTAAACTATCTTTATCGGCTGTCGAGTAAATAGCGACTGAAGCAATCCCCATTTCTTTTAACGTTCGAATGATACGAACCGCAATCTCACCACGATTAGCAACAAGCACTTTTTTAAACATGTTACTCTCCAATAATAAATGTTAGTTCAGCAGTAGTTGCTTTTTTGTCCCCAATCCAAGCGATCCCTTTACCTGTACCAATTGGACCACGCAAGCGATCAAGTGTTACCTCTAAGCGCAATTGGTCCCCAGGACGCACCATTTGACGGTAACGAGCCTTTTTAATCCCACCAAAATAGGCTGTTTTTCCCTTGAATTCAGGCATTGACAACAATGCCACTGCACCGGTTTGTGCCAATGCTTCAACCGTTAGTGCGCCAGGAAATGTTGGGTTACCGGGAAAATGTCCTTGAAAAATTTCTTCATTCACACTAATATTTTTAATAGCCACTGCTTTTTCACCAGGGACTAATTCCTCAACTGTATCCAACATTAACATTGGATAACGATGCGGTAAAATTTCTTGAATTTGTTGTGTATTTAGAACTGTCATGACTGGCTCCTTATCGTTTAATGGTCAAAAACATTGGTAATTTATTCAAAGCCGCTTAGTCTGGCTTTACAACATAAAGTGGCTTATTGTAATCAACCACTTCTTCATTTTCTACCAAAATTTCGCTAATTGTTCCTGAAACTTCACTATGAATTTCTGTCATCAGCTTCATTGCTTCGATAACAGCTACTGTTTCACCAACCGTTACCTTGTCACCAACTTGTTTAAACATTGGTGCTTCTGGCTTAGGCTGCAAATAAACCGTACCAACCATTGGCGCAACAATTTCAACACCTTCTGTTTCCGGCTGTGCCAATGCGTGTGGCGCATCAACAGGAGCTGCTGGTGCTTGAGGTGTGCTTTGTGTTGCTGCAACTGGATTGATGATTGATGCAGCTTCATTTTTTGACAAATGCAAATTAAAATCGCCATCGGTCACTTCAAATTCACGTAATGAACTGTTTTCTAAATCAGCAATTAGTTGTCGGATTTCTTCAATATCTAAACTCATTTTTAAGCCTCTTCGTGCCATTTTTTAAAGACAATGACAGCATTGTGTCCGCCAAAACCATAGTTAGCGCTCAGTACATATTCAGGTGCTTGATGCTTTGTGTCATCATCTACTAAATTAACCACTTTTGTGTCATCATCTTGTTCATCAACACCAACGTTAACAGGTAATTCACCACGTGTTAAGGCACCGACAGAAATCAACGCTTCAATTGCACCAGCAGCACCTAACAAATGGCCGGTCATCCCCTTAGTTGATGATACAGGTACCGTATTTTCACCAAATACTGTTGCAATCGCATGCGCTTCACCAGAATCATTGGCGCCCGTAGCCGTACCATGTGCATTGATGTAGGAAATTTGATTAGCATCTAAATTAGCATCATTCAACGCATCACGCATTGCTCGTGCAGCACCTTCACCGTCAGGCGAAGGAGACGTCATGTGGTAAGCGTCAGAAGAGGCGCCATAACCAACCAGCTCCGCCAAAATATGAGCCCCACGTGCTTGTGCATGCTCTAAGCTTTCAATTACCAAAATACCAGAACCTTCACCTAGAACGAAGCCATGACGGTTCTTATCAAAAGGTTTAGAAGCTTGCGTCGGATCTTCTTCTTTTGACAAAGCTGTCAAAGCTGCGAAACCGGCAATACCAATTTCGTTAACAGTTGCTTCAGAACCACCAGTCAACATCACATCAGCTTTACCTGATTGAATACGCCAGAATGCTTCACCAATTGCATTAGTTGCGGAAGCACAAGCGGTCACGATTGTTGAGTTAATACCCTTAGCGCCAAAACGTAGTGATACATTTCCAGAAACCATGTTAGGAATTGATTCTGGTACAAATAATGGACTGACACGTTGCGGCCCTTTATCATGCATTTTGATAACTTGCTCTTGAATCGTTGTCAAACCACCAATACCATTCCCCAAAATCACACCAAAACGTGTTGGATCTGCAACGGTAGTTGGTACATCAGCATCGGCATCAGCTTTCAAACCAGCGTTTTCCAAAGCCTGATCAGCAGCATCAATGGCATACTGCGCAAATAGGTCCATCTTACGAGCATCTCGCTTACCAACACGTAATGCTGGATCAAAACCATCAACCTGTCCTGCTACGGTGATACCAGTTTCTGAAGCATCAAATTTTGTGATTGGCTTAATACCAATTTTTTCATTGAAGATACCATCCAAAAAAGATTGTGTATCGTTACCTAATGGCGTTACTGCGCCAAGTCCTGTCACTACTACTCGTGTCATAATATTTTGAGCGCTCACGGTTAACTTGCCGCACACGCCTTTCCTTTCTGTATTTACTATAACGTGGTTTATATATATAAACCGCCGTCAACTGTAATGGTTTGCCCAGTGATGTAGTCGTTTTCGGCTAAAAACAATGCCGTTTGTGCGATTTCATCAACTTGTCCAAACCGCGCCAACGGGATATTTTTAAGAATCTCAGCTTGGGTAGCTTCGGGCAAGGCAGCCGTCATATCCGACACAATCATACCAGGTGCAATGGCATTAACGCGAATATGGCGTCTCGCACCTTCTTTAGCCAAAGATTTTGTCAAGCCAATAATACCAGCTTTTGAGGCTGCATAATTAGTTTGCCCCATGTTACCCATTAAGCCAACCACTGAACTCAAATTGATAATCACACCATGTTTCTGGCGAATCATCTTTTTAAATACTGGCTGCGTGACATTAAAGGTACCATTAAGATTAACATTCACAACTTGCGCAAAATCTTCAGGTGTTAGGCCCATCGCCAACTGATCTTTCGTAATACCAGCATTGTTGACTAGAATATCAATTCCTTGAAAGTTTTCCTGTTTATAAAGGGCTTTTAAGCTTGCTTCAGTTGCCGTTGCATCGGCAATATCAAACTGTAAAACTTGAACATCATGTTGAAATTCCGCCAATGTTTCCGCTTGAATTTCTGAACGTGCATGTAAAATCAAATTAGCCCCTGCAGCATCAAAAACTTTAGCAATCGCTAACCCAATTCCTCGTGAAGATCCTGTAACCAATACTGTTTTTCCTGTAAAATCTGGCATGTTACACCTCTGCTTTCATCAATAATTCATTGACCTCGTTAAAACTTGTCAAATTTGTGATCGCATAACGTTTGATCGTTTTAGGTGCGATTTTTTTGGCAAATTTAACCAATGTTTCTGAAGGACCAATCTCTATAAATGTATCGACACCATCAGCTACCATCTGCTCAATATCTTGAGCAAAGTAGGTAGGTGATGTGATTTGTTTTGTCAAAATATCATGTAACTGATTAACTTCAAATGGTTTAGCTGTTGTATTAGAATAAACCAGATACTGCAATGAATTGAACGTTTCATCTGCTAATCGCGTTGCCAACTGTGACGCGGCATCCTTCAAAAGTGGTGTGTGAAAGGCGCCTGTTACAGGTAGTTCAACGGTTCGCTTAATTCCCGCGCCCGTCAGTTTAACAACCGCTTCATCAACATCATTGGCAATACCACCGATTACTAATTGAGAGAATGTATTAAAGTTAGCTGGATAAACACGCTTACCATCTGCTTGCATTGCCGTCAATACATCAACAACTAATTGCTGATCATCTCCCATAACTGCAACCATTTTACCAGGATTTTTGTCGCCAACAGCTTGCATATAAGCACCACGATCTTTGATAATGGCAACAGATTGTGCAAAGCTAAATGCACCTGCCACAGTCAGTGCTGAATACTCACCCAAGCTCAATCCTAAGCTAGCTACGGGTTGTGGTAGTCGCTCACCTAATGCCTTAACTATGGCCACACTCATTGCCAATATAGCTGGTTGCGCATACTGTGTTTGGAATATTTTTGCTTCGTCTTGAACAACTGTTGCTAAATCATACCCCAATATTTCACTGGCCTGATCGATTGTCTCACGATATACCGGCAAAGCTTCATACAAATCAGAACCCATACCCACTTGTTGGGCACCTTGACCACTGAATAATAAACCAATTTTCATGTTAAACCCCATATACCATATTTATAAGAAACAACCCAATCAAATTGGGTTATCGTCCTATTTTGTTGTATTCTCAACACCCATTAAGTCGGTTGCTTGTGACCAAATATCTTCTAGAATTTCAGCCACTGGCTTTTCATCATGAATTAAACCAGAAATTTGACCGGCCATGAAGGCACCACCGTCTTTATCGCCTTCTTGTACAGCGCGCTTCAACGTACCAGATTCCAACTTTTCAATTGCTTCGGCATCTGGCTTTTCTTTTTGAAGTTCATTCACCTCATTTTTAACAAACGATTTCGCCATTTTGTTTTTCAAAACACGCGCACGATTGCCAAGTAAATTACCTGTTACGATTGTATCAATATCTTTAGCTTTTAGAATCTTAGCTTTAAAATTAGGATGGACTTCTGACTCAGCTGCTGTTAAAAAGCGAGTTCCCATTTGGGCGCCGGCAGCTCCCAACATAAATGCAGCAGCCACACCGCGACCATCACCAATACCACCAGCTGCAATCACTGGAATATCAACCGCATCAACAACTTGAGGTACTAAAGCCATTGTGGTTAACATACCAATATGTCCACCTGATTCCATACCTTCAGCAACTACGGCATCAACACCCTTTTTTTCCATCATTTTAGCCAAAGAAACTGATGGTACAACCGGCATAACAATAATTCCTGCTGCATGTAACTCATCCAAAAATGGTGATGGATCCCCAGCGCCAGTGGCAACCACTGCAACTTTTTCTTCTATAATAACATCAAAAACCTCACGGATATGGCGGCTCAGTAGCATCACATTGACACCAAATGGCTTGTCAGTTAACGCTTTTGCACGTTTAATTTCGCGGCGTACATCTTCCCCATGCCAATAGCCAGTACCAATAATGCCAAGACCACCGGCTTCTGAAACTGCTGCTGCTAAAACACCTGTTCCGGCCCACGTCATTCCCCCTTCGACAATAGGGTATTTCATGCCTAATTTTTCGAAAATTGGGTTTGTTGTTTTTACTGTCATGCTCTCATCCTTAAACTTATAGTATGTACGCGGTTTCCCGCATCAATTAGGCA
The DNA here is from genome assembly GCF_016624925.1 of Leuconostoc sp. S50. Classification (NCBI taxonomy): domain Bacteria; kingdom Bacillati; phylum Bacillota; class Bacilli; order Lactobacillales; family Lactobacillaceae; genus Leuconostoc; species Leuconostoc sp. S50. The sequence continues at coordinate 64,946 of NZ_JACVUE010000009.1, forward strand.
GCCAACTGTTCCTTGATCTTGTCAACCAAGTCTTGAACTGTCTTGATGTCTTCTGCCACGGCAAGTTTGATATCAAAGTCATCTTCAACACGGTTCAAAACTTCAAACAAATCTAATGAATCAGCATCAATATCATTTGTTAAGTCAGTTGTTAATGATACTTCATCATCTTCCAAATCAAATTGGTCAACCAAAATTTCCTTTGTCTTGTCAAAAATTTCTGCGTCTGTCATGTTAATTATTCTCCTGTAAAATATGTGTATAGTCGTTAGATTTTTGCGGTGCAGCCGACTACACCGAATTAATTATAATTGCCAAACTTGTGCGCCAACCGTGAGACCGCCACCAAATCCAGCTAAAGCTATTGTCTGTCCAGCATGTACTTGGCCTGACTCAACTAGATCATTTAGTAAAATACCAATACTTGCCGCACTTGTATTCCCATTTAGTACCATATTAATTGGAAATTTCGACATCGGTTGTTTGAATCGTTTTGCAATCGAAGCTACAATACGAGAATTAGCTTGATGTAATAGATAATAATCAACATCATCTGGCGATATTTTAGCCTGCTCTAATGCTGATTGAAGTGCTTCAGGTACTTCGCGGGTTGCAAAATTATATACTTCACGACCATTCTGGTGAAAATAAGGGTCTAGTTCACTGATTTGTTTCGAAAATGGATTATCATTTGCAAATCTACCCGCAACTAGATTGTCACCTTTTTCACCAAAAGTCCTTAGTTCTTCTGCCAATAAGCCAACATTTTCCTGTGTGCGCTCAACCAAAACGCCAGCTGCACCATCACCAAACAATACCGCCGTCGTTCGATCATGCCAGTCAACTAGCTTTGAAAGTACCTCAGCACCAATGACTAAGCCACGACGATAGCGTGTCGTTAACAAACTAGAGGCAACGCTCATACCATAAACAAATCCCGAGCAAGCTGCACTCAAGTCAAATGCAAATGCATTTGTTGCACCAACATTAGACTGAACAATTGCTGCTGTACTAGGTGACAAACTATCAGGTGACATCGTACTAACAATAATAAAATCAAGTGTTTCTGGTGAAATACCTGTTTTATCTAAAAGCTTTTTGGCCACACTGGTTGCTAAATCACTTGTATTTTCAGTTGTGACAACGTGCCGTTGGTGAATACCAGTACGCGTATAAATCCATTCATCGTTAGTATCCATCAATTTGCTTAACTCATCATTTGATACCACATTTTCGGGTGAATGGCTCGCAACTGCAACCATTTTAATTTGTTCCATGTTGCCCTCTCACTTACTCAATATTGCCATCAAATAACTTTTTAAATTATGAATAGCACGTTGTACAACAGAAGCTTCTTCCGTTGTCATACCAGCCATAAAATTATGAGCCATATCACGGTGGAAGCCTTGATGTGCACGGTAAACCACTCGCCCTTTATGCGTTAAACCTAGTTTAACAACACGCCGATCAGTTCGGGAACGACGTCGCTCAACATAACCTTTTTGTACTAACTTATCAATGGCTGTGGTCATTGCACTCGGAGTGAGATGAATCATGCGAGCCACCTGAGAAGCACTTTTTTCATCATACATTGAGATAGCATCAATGGTGTGCATATCTTTTAATGTAATATCTGAAAAATAACTACGTTTCAAAGAGGCTTCTTCAATCCACATAACATTGTTAAATACATCAACAAGGTCACTATTTATTTTTTCAAAATCAGTTGTAATTACTTCATTCATTTTTTTCATCTGGCGCCACCACAAACATCAACTCTGCTGATGTCGCAGTTTTACCGTCGACTTTGGCCTCGACCAATACGCTTCCCATGTTGGCGCGTAGTTTACCAAATGTGACATGCAATTTCAAAACATCACCTGGTTTAACCATTTGCTTAAACTTAGCGTTGTCAATACCTGTCATATAGGCTGTCTTGCCCTTGAATTGTGGTGAAGATAAAATCAAGATTGACGCCGCTTGTGCTAATGATTCAATGATTAAGACGCCAGGCATCACAGGATTTCCAGGAAAATGTCCTTGAAAAAATTGCTCGTTAATTGTAACATTTTTAACAGCTACAATTGATTCATCCGGTACCATCTCCTCGACGTAATCCATATATAAAATAGGATAACGATTCGGGATTAAACTCATAATTTCAGTCGTTGTAAGAACTGGCATAGTGGTTCCTCTCTAAGAAATACTTCGATAATCAAAATATATGATAGTCAAATATTATCACAAAGTATTTCGATTGTCAAACTAATTAAGCGATTCAAAAATTGGCGCTGTTAATAAAAAACACCCGAGACAGGGGTGTTTAAAAAGTCAAAATAATTAGTCTATTTTGCCATTCAGTCATAAAATCGTCACTCTGCCATTCATGCACGCGAGTGGTATTATAGCCGACGGCCGCATTATAATAAATGTTATTGCCTACTTTTAGTGGCGCAGGGTGTAAATGTAAATGGCCTGTCACTGTGGCAATCGTATAGGATTGATCCAAAGCTTGTCCCAGACGACGACTTCCCAAAAAAGCATTCGCCATATCTAGTCGTGTATTCCCATTTGGAAAACGTTTGATATAATCATCTTTTGGCACAAAGTGACTCACTAATACGGTTTGCCGATTGCCCGCGGCTAATAGTTGATCATTAATCTGCTTCAGATTAATATCAAAACGTTCTCTATCACTCATCGGTTGTTCAATTCGACGATCAAACCAAAAAGCTTTTTTAAATTGCTCAATTTGTGCTTGTGTATAGTCCTGACCGACAAAACTATAATCATACCAGCCATTATTACCGATTAGTCTTACTTCATCAGTTAAATCCATGTATTTATTATGGAAATATAGTGGGTCAATGTCACTTTCTAATTCATCATAACTGACGTTTTTGCCCATGTCATGATTGCCAGCAATAAATCGGATAGTCATTTTGTCTTGCACGAGCGCCTGCATCTCATGTGCAAAAGATAATGTCTCTGCAAAATCATTAAATGAATCACCAGCAATCACATATAATTGAACATTTTGATTCAACAAATAGAGCGCTTGAGCATGCATTGCGCGTTTAACATCAATATGATTTAAATCAAAGTGATTATCTGAAGAAAATGCAACTTTCACAAATAGAACTCCTGTTCGATATTTGAGTAAAGTATATCACATTTAAAACGAATATGCTGTTATCGCAACATTTGTTTAAGATTTGTTTGATTTTTATTACTTTTTGTAACATTAACACATTAAAAAAGTGATTACTGATTAATTGCAACAAAAAAACCGCCATAGCGGTCTTCTTAAAATAACATCTTACCCAAAAGTATGTGATGTCTTTAATTTTACAATGTTGCGAAGTGTAACAATGTACGGATCATGTTTGAAGTGAAACCGTATTCGTTATCGTACCATGCTGCAACCTTAACTAATTGTTGACCTTCTCCGGCAACAACTTCAGTTTGTGTTGGATCAAAGACAGTACCATGTGTATCGTTGATGATGTCAGTAGATACCAATCCGTCACCGTTGTAACCAAATGAATCAGATTCGTACTTCTTCATAGCTGCGTTAACTTCTTCAACTGTAACGTCTTTCTTCAAAACGGCAGTCAATTCAGTGATTGAACCATCAGGAACAGGAACACGGATAGCTGAGCCAGTCAACTTACCATCCAATGAAGGCACAACCAAACCGATAGCCTTTGCGGCACCAGATGAATGTGGCAATGAGTTTGAAGCAGCATCACGATTTGCTTGGCGCTTTGCAAAGTTAGCTGATTTTGGTCCATCTTGCAAGCTTTGTGAAGCTGTGTAAGCGTGAACAGTCAACATCAATCCAGTTTTAACGCCAAATTCCTTTTCCAATACGTTAGCGATTGGAGCCAATGATTGCGTTGTGCATGATCCTGCAGAAACAATCTTGTCGTCTGCAGTCAAGATGTCTTGGTTAACACCGTAAACAACTGTTGGAACTGCACCGGCTGGGGCTGAAACCAATACCTTCTTGGCACCTGCATCCAAGTGAGCTTGTGACTTTTCAGCTGAAGTATAGAAACCAGTAGCTTCCAATACATAATCAACACCATCGTTAGCAACCCACTTCAAGTCAGCAGCGTTACGTTCTGAGTAAACAGCATAGTGCTTACCGTTAACGATAATACCGCTCTCATCAGATGAAACATCAGCATGCAAAGTACCGTGAATTGAGTCATACTTCAACAAGTATGCCAACATGTCAGGGCTTGTCAAGTCGTTGATAGCAACAACTTCGATATCTGATGCTTTGTCTGACAACTCAAGGATGCGACGGAAAGCCAAGCGGCCAATACGTCCAAATCCGTTAATACCAATCTTAACAGTCATGTGTTTTAGATCCTCCAAAAATTTTTGACTTATGTCAACACCAATATTATAGCACAAAGTTCAACAATGAGCGAACGTGAACTTGTCTAAAAACTGATTTGATTAACCAGCAAAATCAAATATTTTTAATTATTATTACATATAAAAAAATTTAACTGAGTTTTTTGATTATTGGGACATGTATTGAAACCAAAGAACCACTCCGTTTGTTAATATAACACAGCACGGCAACATTAGTTTATATGGTACATTTTATTCTCATTTTTCAACAAAAAGGCTAAGATAAATGATGCTTTTTAACCAAAAATCAATTGCACTACGTATCAATAACTGATAAAATATGATAAACGTTTTCATTTTTGAGTTCCATCCCATGAACTTGATCAGAGATATCACTTACATCATTTATTGTATCGATTTCATAAAAACGTTGATCAGATAAACATTCAAAGGACTTAACAACATGCACAACTCTAAATCGCAACATATCGCCATATTAGCGGTAATCATTGCTTTTAATATTGCATTATCTTATGTGATAAAAATTCCCGTTCCTGCTACTAATGGCTTTGTCAATCTTGTGGAAGCCGGTATTTTCATTGCCGCGCTTCTTGGTGGGGCCCGAAGCGGATTGATTGTTGGCGGTATGAGTGGTTTATTACTTGATTTACTTGCGGGCTATCCACAATGGATGATTTTTTCATTAATCATTCATGGTGCAGAAGGATTGTTGGTCGGCTATATTGGTTATCGTAAATCAATTTTGCCACAGGCAATTGCTTTGCTAATTGGCAGCCTTATTATGGTGATTGGTTACGTTTTGGCGGGAGCAATCTTGTACAATTGGCCCGCTGGAGTCGCGTCAATAGTTGGTAATATCGCACAAGCAGTCATGGGATTAATTGTTGCATTAATCTTAATTCCAGTATTTAAACGTATGCCACAAATTGATTTGAAAGTATAAAAAAGAGACTCCATAGGAGTCTTTTTTTTACTCAATACCCGATCCTGGTTCAATTGAATCAGGCAAAATTGTAACCGTCACAATATCATTCTTTTCAGCTGACAAAATCATACCTTCGGATATTTCACCAGCCATCTTGCGCGGTTTCATATTGGCTACAATAGCCACAGTTTTACCAACCAAAACAGCGGGATCAGCATACCACTTTCGAATACCAGACAAAATTTGTCGTGGTTTACCAGAACCATCATCCAGTGTGAATTTCAACAATTTTTCAGACTTGGCAACAATTTCACCTGCAGTGATCTTAGCTGCCAGAATTTCTACTTTCGCAAAATCATCATACGTGATTAATTCTTTTTCCGGTGTCGTGTCTTTATTAGCGGCAGCAATCGCTGCTTCTTTTACTGCACGACCTTTTCCTTTAGTGTCCTTGGAAACTAAACCAGAAATAAATGCCACTTCTTCATCAACATTTTGACGCGGGAAGATTGGTTCACCCTTAGCAACAACGTGACCACCAGTTGGTAATTTCCCAAATGTCAACCCACCAATTGCGACACCCTTTTCAGCATAATCCAACCCCAACTGCTCAAATATTTTGCGAGGGGCTTGTGTCAAAACTGGTTGCAACAGTACGGCAACGACACGTAATGCACCGGCAAGGTGTGCCATAACGCTTGATAAAATTGGCTTAGCGTTGTCATCTTTCGCCAACACCCAAGGTTGTGTCTCGTCAATATACTTATTGGCTCGACGAATAATTGTCCAAACACTTTCGAGTGCATCTGCTGTACGGAGTTCACGGAAATTTTTGTTATAGCTAACAATCGCGTCCTCCACAGTACGAACTAGATCTTCATCAAACGCGGTCTTGCCAGTATGAAGTTCAGGTATCACACCGCCTTCATATTTATTAATCATAGCAACAGTTCGGTTAAGTAAGTTTCCTAAATCGTTTGCCAAATCATAATTGACACGGGCAACAAAGTCTTCTGGGGTAAACACGCCATCATTTCCAAATGGCATAGCACGCAATAAGTAGTAACGAACTGCGTCCAAACCATAACGTTGTTCCAACACTTCTGGGTAAATAACATTACCCTTTGACTTCGACATTTTACCGTCTTTCATGACTAACCAGCCATGACCAATCACCGTTTTGGGCAATTCTAATCCAAGTGCGTGCAACATGATTGGCCAATAAATCGTGTGGAAGCGGACAATTTCTTTACCAACTAATTGGACATTAGCTGGCCAGAATTTATCAAACAACGCTGTGTCATCTGAATCATAGCCGAGCGCAGTAATATAATTGGCTAACGCGTCAATCCAAACATAAATCACATGTTTTTCATCCCCAGGGACAGGTACACCCCAGTCAAAGGATGTCCGCGTAACTGCCAAATCTTCTAATCCAGGCGCAATGAAGTTATTGATCATCTCGTTCATTCGCGCTTCAGGTTGAATAAAGTTAGGGTGCGTTTTGTAGTAATCTAGCAACCAGTCGGCGTATTGACTCATTTTGAAAAAGTAAGCTTCTTCTTTAACGAGTTCAACTTCATGTCCTGATGGTGCCTTACCACCAATTACTTTACCTTGTTCGTCGTGATAGACTTCAGCAAGTTGTGATTCGGTGAAATATTCTTCATCTGAAACAGAATACCAACCTTCATACTCACCTTTATAAATATCACCATTTTCAAGTAATTGTGTAAAAATCTTTTCAACGGCTTTTTCGTGGCGATCTTCTGTCGTCCGGATAAAGTCATCATATGAAATATCCATTAACTGCCACAAGTCTTTGATTTGCTTAGCCATGCCATCAAGATAGGCAATTTCTGACGTGCCAGCAGCTTTTGCTTTTTGTTGAATTTTCAAACCATGTTCATCAGTACCTGTTAAAAAGTATACATCATCACCCAAAAGGCGGTGATATCGCGCTGCCGCATCAGCTAATACTGTCGTATAAGTATTGCCAAGTTGCAACTTACCTGATGGATAATAGATAGGTGTTGTGATGTAGAAAGTTTTGTCTTTCTTCACAGAAAATTGTTGCTCTGCCTTCGAAAATTTGTCGTAAATGACAGCTGAATCTGTGTGATTGGCAGTGTTAAATAAAACATTGTTTGGTTCTGACATATGAGTCTTCCTCTTTCTTTAACGTAACCTAGCTCATTTCTGGACTGAAGCACGCTTTTTGCCATATGAGGCTTAGTATATAAGATTATTATAACCAAAATTAGGTATTTTTCATAGGAAATTTCATTTTTTCTCGAATGCATGCTGCTTTCAATTTAAAAACAAAACCGGTAAACTATAGTTGATTAGGAGATAACTTAATGTCACAACTTGAATTAATTACCAAATACATGACAACTGTCCTAACAAAGGACAACACCGGACACGGGACTGACCACATTATGCGTGTGTTGGCGCTGGCAGATAAGATTCTGGCTAATGAGCCTGATGCTGATGCCTTTATCGTTCATGCAGCTGTTTTACTTCATGATGTATATGACGATAAATTATATGACAGCGAAGCAGATGTGATTGCTGCTAAAAATGCTATGATTTCCTTTTTATTGTCAATTGGCGTTGATCCTGAAAAAATCGAAGCTATTACGGATATTATTGATAATATGTCTTGGTCACATTCGTTAGAAAATGCAACTCATTTAACGCTCAATGGTCAAATTGTTCAGGATGCAGACCGTCTTGACGCTATCGGTGCTATCGCTGTTGTACGAGCAATCACATACGGTGCTGTTAAAAATCGTGTCTTATATGATCCAAGTATTCCACCCAAAATCGCTAAAGATAAAACGACCTATCGCAGCAATGACAGTACAACAATTAATCACTTTTATGAAAAACTGTTGCTCATTAAAGACAAGCTAAACACTGACACAGCTCGTGCCATTGCAATACCAAGACAGCAATTCATGCTAGATTTTTTGAGCGAATTTAAGGCTGAATGGTCTCTTGAAAAATAAACTTGCAGAATAATTATTGACATGTTAAGCTTATATTGAATTTGGAGAAATAATGTTAAAAATGATGATTACAACTAAAAATTGTGTCCACCGGCGCTTGTTAGCACCGGTATTTTGACGTATTTTTATCCACATCAAACTATCACTTACTAACGCAACAGGCGCTTATCAACTTCATTTGATAAGCGCCTTTTTCTATGGAGAAAAATCATGAAGAAGAAAATCATTGTCACAGTAATTGCACTAATCATTGTCATCGCAGCGGTCATAAGTATTACCACACGACGCTCATCTCAAAAATCAGAAACCATAACATCAGGCACTTTAACCATTGGTTTAGAAGGCACTTATGCACCTTTTTCATACCGTCAAAATGGCAAATTAACCGGATTTGAAGTTGAGTTATCGACAAAAATAGCCAAAAAACTAGGGCTAAAGCCTAAATATGTTCAAACAAAATGGGACTCATTAATCGCTGGTCTTGGTGCAAAAAGATATGACGTCGTTTTTAATGATGTGGGTATCACAGCAGAACGTCAAAAAAACTATCGTTTTAGCTCGCCCTATATTTATGCTAAAACTGTCTTAATTAAACCAACATCTGCCACAGACTTAAAGACATTGGCTGATATCAAAGGTAAAAAAATGGCGCAATCCACAACTTCTAATTTCGGAGCACTGGCTAAAAAATCCGGTGCAGAAATAGTGGCCGTTCCCGGGATAACGGAAGCTATGAACATGGTCACTACTGGTCGCGCCGACGGCACTTTAAATGACATGGGTGCTTACCAAGTATGGAAAAAAGCAAATCCGTCAGCTAAAACAACTGCCATTGATTTAAGCAAAGAAAGTCCTGCTTCTCCAGCCGGAGCGCTGATCAACAAAAATAACAAAGCCTTGCAAGAAAAAATTAATCAAGCATTAACTGACCTGCGCGCAGATGGTACTTTAAAGTCACTGTCAATCAAATATTTCAATACTGATTTAACTGTAAAATGATTGATTATGTTGTCTAGGAGGATTTTATGACACAATTTATTCAACTTGCCATACAATATTTGCCAAGTTTATTGATGGCCGCGCTAACCTATACACTTCCTTTGACGGCAATTTCGTTCATTTTAGGATTAATCTTTGCGATTTTAACAGCTTTAATTCGTATTGCGAAGCTGCCATCTGAAACAATCGTAAAACTAATCATGAGCGTGTTAAAGACTTTGGCAGCATTTTACGTTTGGCTATTTCGTTCAACGCCAATGATTGTGCAATTGTTTATTGTGTTCTACGGATTACCCAATGCACACATCAACTTTTTTGCCAATGCTTGGGTATCGGCTATCACCGTTTTTTCACTAAATACTGGTGCCTATGCGTCAGAAAGTGTCCGTGCAGCCATTTTATCAGTGCCTAAAGTACAAAAAGAAGCAGCCGAGTCATTAGGCATGACTAATCGTCAAGTTTACTGGCGTGTTGTTTTACCACAGGCTGCGCGCATTTCGATTCCACCTCTAAGCAACTCACTAATTAGTTTGTTGAAAGATACGTCACTGGCCAGTGTCATTACCATTGTAGAAATGTTTTATCTCAGTCAGCAAATCGCCGCCGAAAACTACAAAATTTTATCCATGTATGTGTTAGTGGCAATGGTTTATGCGTTATTAACCACTATCTTAACTGTGGGACAACACTATCTTGAACGTTATACCTCGAGGTTTACAATATGATTGAAGTTAAACACATTATCAAACAGTATCCAGACAAACGTGCATTAGATGATGTTTCAGCAACTTTTAATGCACATGAAACAACGGTTATTCTTGGTCCCTCTGGTTCTGGTAAATCAACACTGCTACGTACCCTAAATTTGCTTGAAAGGCCAACAAGTGGCACACTAGCTTTGAATGATTTAACCATCAATTTTGAAGCACCTATTGCCAAAAAAGAAATTTTCAATGTCCGACAATCATTTGGCATGGTTTTTCAAGAAAAAGCTTTGTTTGCACACTTGACGGTCTTAAAAAATATCATAGAGGGTCCAGTCCAAGTCCAAAAAGAGCCTGTCGCTGTTGCTACAAAAAAAGCACAAGCATTACTGGAACGATTTGGTATGGCAGAACTCGCTGAACGATACCCATCAGAGCTTTCCGGAGGTCAGCAGCAACGTGTTGCCATTATGCGAGCATTAGCCATGCAACCAGAATACTTATTACTCGATGAGCCAACTAGTGCACTAGATCCAGAATTAGAAGCACAAGTACTACATGTCCTAAAAGAGTTAGCTACTCAACGGACCTCCATGATTGTCGTGACCCACAACTTGGGTTTTGCGCGTCAAGTGGCCGATCATATTATTTTCATTGAAAATGGTCAAATTGGTTATGATGGTAGTGCTGAGGGATTTTTTAGTGCCACAGATAATAGAATTCAACAATTCTTAAATGCAATGAGCTTTTAATAGAAAAATCTCATTGCGTTTCGTATTAACCCACAACATGTTATGATATATGAGTTGAAAGAGAGAATATCATGGCTAGAAAACGCACTTATACTCGTAAAAAACAGCCTCAAAATAAAATTTTGTCGCTGTTAATCATTGTACTTGTTGCTGGATTTTATCTTTGGCAAAACCAACAGCAATCAAATACGCCAACCGAGAAAACATCACGTGCCACCGTTAATGCGCCAAATGACCAAGCGCTTTTAAATCTTAAATGGGATGGCACTTTAGACGGCGACATTGTTCACGTTAACAACAATAAAGCGACTTTTAGTAAAACTGAAATGGCGGACACTTTTCCCAGTCAAGCCTCAAAGTTACGACCAATTGACGGCTTGAGTTTGTCGCCCCTAGATAGTCTAGGTCGCTCACAACAGGCCAATTTTGTAGCTAGTCAAAGTGCTATCTCTAAAGTAACCAAAAGGCCAAGTCGCATGCCATACGACGTCCGTCCATCAGGTTGGTTTATTGGTGATCGATTTGACGGCACAAAGTGGGTCGGAGGCTATCATAATAATCCCAATGTTAAACTTGGTAACAGCAAGCAGCCTTTGTGGAATAAGTCGCACATCGTTGGCTATCAATTTTTCGGTATGGCGACAATGGTCACAGAGAACATGACAACAGGTACACGAGTGGAAAATGCCTATCCGGGACAATTAGTTGCTGAAGATGACATTCGTGATGCGATTGAAAAAAATCCTAAGATCACTATACGTGGACAAGTCACACCTCTATATATTGGCAACGAACGTATTCCACGTGGTGTTCATTATATGGCAAAATCAATTGGCGACAATGGCAAAAGCCTTAATCTCAATTATTGGATTTTTAATGTACAACCCGGCGTTAAAATTGATTATGCCACTGGTAAAGTAACAATATTAGAATCGACAAAGTAAGGCGCACCTATGTTTCAATTATATGATATCAAAGCATTACAACAAAAACTCTCGACCGCACAGAACCAAGCTAAACAATTGCAAAATGACTTAGAACAGTCAAACCATGATGCTTCATCACAACGCTCACTAAGAAACAATTTGAAGAATGTCACCTTAGTAATTGCTGAGCTAGAAAAACAAATTCGAACGCAAAAAAAACGCGAGACACATGCTAATAATCGTCATTTTGCCCGCGGTAACACACACAAACATGACTTATAACAAAAAATGTTAACCTCAGTATCAGAGGTTAACATTTTTTTATATCACTTTACCATCGCGGACAACCATGGCACTAGAATGGCCTGGCCCACCACGTTCTGGGTCAAATACCCGAATAGCAGCATTAATAGCATTGGGTGCTTCACCAAATCCAATTGCTATCAAGTCCGCTTTCCCAACATAATGGCTGGCATCCCCAATTGCAAATACACCAGGAACACTAGTAGCCAATTCTTGATTAACATGAAATACTTGACCATCAAGTTCCGGCTGAATGTCCCAAGATTGCACTGTTTTATTAGCTGAAATGAAACCATAGTTGATAATTAGGTCATCCACTACTAAATCGCTATGCAACAAGTCATTTTTAACATTAGCCAAACTAAGCCTCAGCTTGCCCGAAGACAATTTCTCAACTTTTGTCACTTTTTTTGGTGTTTCACGTTTCACTGTTGACTGTTCTAACGCTTTAACACTTTGCTCCATCGCTCTAAATTGATCCCGTCGATGAATCAAAGCAGTCGAAGCGGTTAATTGATTAAGCATCGTTGCCATATCAACTGCTGAATCCCCGCCACCAGCAATGGCAACATCATGATTATCAAAATCATGTTTGTTTTTTACAAAATAGTGAACACCTTGTCCAACTAGCTCATCTACGCCATCTAACTGCATTTTACGTGGTTCAAATGCCCCTTTACCTGTGGTAACGATAATTGTTTTGGCAATCAGCGTGGTGCCGTCATCTGTAGAAATTGTGAATAACTCGTCTTGTTTCACAACGTTAACCACAGTCGTATTCGTTTTAATTGTAATAGGAAACATATCAAGTTGTGCTTGTAACGACGCGATTAAGTCTGAACCTTTGATACTAGAAAAACCCGCAACATCTAGAATATTTTTTTCAGGATAAAGTGCTGTTACCTGCCCGCCTAAAGTCGCTAAACTTTCGATCAAAATTGTTTTTGTATTTCGTAGCCCAGCATAAAATCCTGCAAACATACCAACTGGTCCACCACCTATTATGGCAATATCATATATTTCTGTTTCTGTCATTCATAAATCTCCAATTTTTGTTTACCCTGTACAAGAATATTATACCTACATTTGGCGAATTTATCCCTAAATTTGTTGTTGTCCGTTATAATAAACATATCTTTAAAAATTGGAGAAAATTTATGGCCCACAAAAAAATGATTCTTGATCTTGACACAGGTATTGATGACGCTCTTGCGTTGGCTTATGCTGTCGCAGACCCAAATGTTGATCTCATTGGTATTATTTCAAGTTATGGTAACACTCTGGTCACAACGGCCGCCCAAAATTCTTTGAATTTACTCCATCTACTCGGTGCAGACAATGTCCCTGTTTTCATTGGTGAAAGTCATTCAAGCACTACTGACCATTTTGATGTGATGCCGATTTCACAAGCTATTCACGGCAAAAACGGCGTTGGTGATGTTTTGTTAGCAATATCACCTCAAAAAGTTTCCGCACAATCTGGGGTCGATTTCTTAATCGAAGCTGCACACCAATATCAAGATGAGTTAATTTTTATTCCTACCGGTCCCCTAACGAACTTGACGGCTGCAATTAAAAAAGATCCCGACGTTGCGCACTTAATTGGTAATACGACATTGATGGGTGGCGCCTTAACCGTTCCAGGCAATGTCACGCCATTCACTGAAGCTAATATCCATCAAGATCCCGAGGCTGCTGACTTTGCTTTCACTCATCAGGACAATTTAACGATGGTTGGTCTTGATGTTACCCTACGAACACTATTAACAAAAAAAGAAACTGCTGCATGGCGCTTGCTAGGAACAACCGCAGGTGAAAAATATGCTGATTTAATGGATTTTTATATTGACGCCTATGATAAACTGAATATCGACAAAAAAGGTGCCGCACTCCATGATCCGCTAGCAGTAGCCGTTGGTATTGACCCAAGCTATGTCACCACCATTTCATTAGCCATGCGTGTCACTTATGATAAAGAAAGTGGCGATTATGGTCGCACTATCGGAGATAAAAGTAGATTGTTGGAACCAACAACTACTAAAGCCGCCGTGCTCGTCGACACACCACGTTTTGTAAACGATTTCCAAAATCTAATGCTAAATATTTTGAATACAACTCAGAAGTAAATAGAGACATGTCATTAACGACATGTCTCTTTATTTATGAACGAATTTGACCATCGCCAAACACTTCATATTTGATTGTTGTCAAAGCCTCAAGACCCATTGGCCCACGTGCATGAAGCTTTTGAGTTGAAATGCCAATTTCTGCACCGAACCCAAATTCAAATCCGTCCGTAAACCGACTTGAGGCGTTTCGATAAACGACTGCCGCATCAACGTCATTCATAAATTTGGCAACGTTTTCAGCATTTTCACTAATAATTGTTTCAGAATGATGCGTTGTGTGCCGATTCACCCACTCAATTGCCTCATCAATCCCAGAAACAATACGGACACCCATAATTAGGTCATTATATTCTGTGTCCCAATCAAGCTCACTAGCTGGTATCAAATCACTTTCAATCACTCTGGAGGCTTCATCACCTCGTAATTCAACATCTGCCGCTCTTAATCGACCAGTAATCTTTGGCAAAAATTCATCCGCTATATCCGCATGAATTAACAACTTCTCGGCAGCATTGCATACCGCTGGCTTCTGCGTTTTGGCATTATGAATAATATTAATGGCTTCATCTTGATCAGCACTAGCATCTACAAAAATGTGTGTGTTACCAGCACCAGTTTCTATCACAGGAACCGTGGCATTAGCCACAACAAAATCAATAAAATGACCAGAGCCTCGTGGAATCAAGACGTCCACATATTCTCTCATATGAAGTAACTGGTTGACTGAGTCATGTGACGTGTCAGTGATGAGTTGTATCATATCTGGATTGAGATCACATTGCTTCAAAACGTCACGTAAAATAGCTGCGAGTGCCTTATTTGAGGCAATCGCTTCTTTCCCACCTCGTAAAATAACAGCATTACCAGACTTTAGCGTGAGCGCCGCTGCGTCAACAGTAACATTTGGTCGTGCTTCATAGACCATTGCCACAACACCCAAGGGTACTATCTTTTTTACAATTTTTAATTTGGCGTGATTTTCCCACGTTTCATACGGTCCTGCTAAAGGATCAGGCAATTGCGTGACTGCCAAAAGAGATTCGGCAATGCCTTGAATTGTCGCCTCATCAAGCGTTAGTCGTTTTACCATTGGTGCAGCAAGATTTGTTGCTAATGCTAAATCTTGCTGATTAGCCGCAATAATGACATCTGACTTTTCCGTAATAGCAGCTGCCATCATTTTCAGAATTTGATTGCGTGTCTCAAAAGATAAGTTTGCAGCGTCTAGCGCTGCTGCCTTTGCTTTTTGACCAATATTTTGTATTGTTTCCATCTTATTCTCCTTGAAACAAAGTGCCCACGGTCTCACCCTTGATAACATCTAAAATTAAAGCGGGATTGGCACCATTGATTAGCACCATTTTGCCACGATGTGCCATCACCAGTTCGGCTGCCAATAATTTGGTACTCATACCACCTGTTCCAAGTCCTGAAACGGAACCAGTGGCACTCATCCGAATGTCATCAGTAACTGCCGTGACACGACGAATAGGTGTAGCATTGGTATCAATCGTTGGATTGGCAGTATACAGCGCGTCAACGTCACTTAAAATGATTAGACCATCGGCTTGTAATTCATGTGTTACAATTGCTGCCAACCGATCATTATCACCAAACGAATGTTGATGATCCAATTCATCTACTGCAATCACATCATTTTCGTTAATAATTGGAATAACATGTTCAGCTAACAATGCTTCAACAGCGTTGATAGCATTTTCAAGCATTACTTTATTATCAAAAACGTCATACGTCAACAAAACTTGTCCTATCATTTGTTGATAAAACGCAAAGCTTTGGTTATAAAGTGACATTAAATACGTTTGACCGATAGCTGCCAATGCTTGCTGTTGTGGTATTTCTTTTGGCCGTGACTGAAGCTGCATTTGTTGCATCGCCACACCAATCGCACCTGAAGTAACTAATACCACTTCATGCCCGCTTTTTTGTAAACTTGTGAGTGTTTGCGCCAAACGATTGATCACTGAATATTTAATTTGCCCATTACCATCAACAATGGTGCTTGTGCCAACTTTGACAACGATTCTCTGCCAATTTTCCATGCTATTATTTCCTATTTTGTTTTATTATAACAGAAAGCTCCCAACTCGGCAGTTAGGAGCTATATAGTCGTTAGTACTTTTAAAATGATAGCACACCTGTCTCAGATAATTTGGCATCAATCATTTCAAATACTTCTGCTCGTGCTTTTGGATTCTCAACGAAATCAAAACGGTCGCCATCAATTTGAATTTTTGGTGATCGGTCATAGTTTTCAAACCAATCATCATAGCGACTATTAAGTGCTTGATAATATTCATACAAACTTGGATTCTCATCAATTTGTTCATAAGAACGTCCACGCTTTTTGATGCGTGCCAACATTGTATCAAAACTAACACGAACATGAATCAAGAGGTCAGGATCTTTTGAAGCGCCTCCGGGAATTTCAGCCATCATATTATCAACCAAAGATTTATAAATGTCGACTTCTGTCTGTGTGGCACGATCTAAATCAGCAGTTAATTGGAACAACAAAGCATCTTCAAAAATTGAACGATCAAGGATATTTTTTGTGACAACTTGCGCTTTTTTAATTTGTGCCAAACGCTTATTCAGAAAATAAATTTGCAGCAAAAAGCCATACTTTTTGGGGTCTTCATAGAATAAAGGCAAAATTGGATTATCATCCACGCTTTCATAAAAAGCCTCTGAATCCAAATGCTGGGCCAACATCTTTGTTAAACTTGTTTTGCCGGCGCCAATGGTGCCTGATAATACAATCATGCCAATTCTCCTTTAAAATAGTGTGATTATTTAACAAACCTGCTAAAAATATTTACTTATTAAGTATAGCAAAATTGTCACTTACTTGCAGACGAAATCAATTGGTTTTGACGTCAGCGATTGGCATTTTTTAAAGCAGCAACATACGCCTCTAAGGTTAAATGATGCTGGGTCATATATTTGGCGTTTGCCACGCCAACATATCTAAAATGCCATGATTCATAATCAATACCTGTCTGCTGAATTGACTTAGCATCACTTAGGAAACGTAATACAAATCCGTATTCTGGTGCATGTTGTATCAACCATTTCTGAGAGGCGTACTGATCCATTTCGGCTTGCAGCGCAGGATAGGCTGCTAATGCATCATCCCCTGCCAAATCGGCAGCTAACCCTGTGTGATGTTCTGAAGCGCCCGGCGTTTGGATGACAAGTGCCGTCTTATTTTTGGCTTCAGTTGCGCTCAAACCGTTGGCTTCATATTGTGCAACTGAATTATCAAAAATTTGTTTTTGGTAGGCAATGGAACGATATCCTGAAACTAAAGTTGTGGCATATCCTGCTTTTTGAGCGGCTTGACGAAAATTAGCCAAAGGCTGTTCAATTCTAGCATCAATTTGCTTGTCATCAACCGTGACTTTATTAAAATTTAATTCTGCCGATAAAGGATGTTTTTTATTGACCAAGACTAAGTCCCAATCAGTCGATTTGACGCCCTTTGGAAAAGTATTTTTTGACTTAGCTGTTGATGTCGACTTTTTAGCATCTGGCGACGCTGATTTCTCCTGATTATCAAAATGCCGTACTGTTAAAACGCCAACAATGATAACTAGAATTAAAATAACAAATATATATGGCATTTTGACATGCCCGACAGTTTTTTTCACTACTTTTACCCCAATATATTTTAATAACTGATATTAACAAAACTATCTTTAGTATCCCGCAGTACTTATAAGATTGCAATAAAAAACAACACTTCCAGTCAAAGGTTATAAATTTACCATTTAGCAAATCTATGAGCAGTGCCTGTTAATGTTGTTTTAGTTATTAACTATTTTTTTCTTTCAATTCTTGGTTCATCTTGTCAACATATTCATCCGACAATGGATAACGACTGATGACAAGCATGGCAATAACTGCCATCACAATTGGTAACCAAATCATTGACAATGCAATACCAAATTGTGCACTGGCAGTTTGTGTCAAAGCACCAGACTTAAAGTGCATAATCTGCAAAAGGTATCCAGGAATAATACCACCAAGTGCCAAACCAATTTTGAAGAAAAGTCCCATGATAGCATTGATAATACCAGCAACACGCTTACCTGAGATATACTCACCATTTGAGACAACTTCAGGAACCAAAGCCCACATGAAACCAGTTGCAGACGTTAGGCCCCACTGTTGTAGGAAACGACCAGTGAATCCCAACCAGTCTGAAGAAGGATTCTTAGACCAAGCAAACAGTAGTAACTGACCAACTATAAAGATGGCTAAGAATGTGAAGAAAAATCCTTTTTTACCAAGCGTTGCACGCAATTTTGGCCAAAGTACTACCAAGAAAATACCTGGGATTGAACCAATTAACCCGATTGATGCCATCAAAGCTGACTTACCGCCCTCAACACCAAAGTTATATTGCATGAAGTATGGCCAAACTGTATTTCCAAAGAACATCAAGGTGAAGCCAACTAAGAAGAAAATACCAAGGTTACGCAAAGCTGCATTACGCTTTAATTCAGCAAACAAATCAGAATACTTAACCTGATCCGTTGATTCTTCTGAGGCTAGAACGCGTTCTTTGGTGTTACGATAAGCGATAAACAAGGCAACGGCCCCAATAACCATATATATACCGTAAACTTTAAACCATGCGCCAGCTGCTGAAGGAGCAGCATAATTTCCTAGTTTCAACTTTAAACCAAACAGACCAGTATCTGTCATTTTTGCATTAGGTGAAGCTAATTGAACAAACAAAGGAAATAGTGTATAAACCAGTAAGTTACCCACATTAGCCAGCATCATACGAACTGAAGTTAACTTCGACACTTCCATTTCATCGCGAGTTAATGATGCATTTAATGAACCATAAGGGATATTAACAAATGAGTACACCAACGCTGTTGCCATATATGAAACAGTTGCATAAGCAACAGTTGCGGCAGAACCAGATCCTAGCACTTTTGCAACAGGTAAAAACAACAGCGCTGCTAAAATAACAAGTGGAATACCAAAATTCAAAAGAAATGGTCGATATTTACCATTCTTTGTAATTTTAGCTTTATCAACAACAGTTCCAACCCATGGATCCCAAACAACATTAATCCAACGAACAACTAAAAATATCGTTGCACCAACACCGGCTGATATGCCGTTAATGTTTGTTAAGTAGAATAGCAAAAAGCCACCAACTGTTCCAAACACCAAGTTTTGAGCAAAATCACCGAAACCATAACTCACACGATCCCAAGTTGTTAGTTTAGCGAATTCATCTCTTTTTTCAAGATTTGCATCCATAACTATATCTCCCAGATAATATTTTATAATTGTGAATAAACGCACTTATAAGTGAAAACGTTATCACATCTTTACTCAAATATCATAACATGGTTAGTTTGTTTGTGCAACCAACTTACAAAAACAAAATGTTATCTTTTCTCTTTGTGAGAAATAAAGTGAGACATATCAAGATATTTCACAAATACTATTGTTAACAACATATTAATTTATACAACAAAAAACCACCCAGAAATTGTCTGAGTGGTTTTCCAAAATGGTCAGCCAGGGGCTCGAACCCTGGACCCACGGATTAAGAGTCCGTTGCTCTACCAACTGAGCTAGCTGACCATATCATCTGTTTTTGCAACACAAAATATAATACCACAAATTCGATCAATAGGCAACATATCAATTAACCTATTATTCATCAATTAGAATTAAAAAGACTGACCCTAAAGTCAGCCTATGCATACATCTTTAAAACCAAAAAGCGAACATCCCTCTTAATTATTAGATCCATTTTTGTCTAACGGACTATCTTGATTAACTTTTCTTTCAAAAGTAGTCACAGCTCTTAGCAACAGTTTATAAAACTTATAGGCAACAAATAGCCAGATAATAATTGTCAAGTCAATATGATACGTCATCGTCATTTGTGTCCTTTCATCATTTGAAGTGAATTATAATCTATATTTAGTTACCAACACAAACCAGTATTTGATTTATTCTAAAAACACTCGAAAAAAATTCGGAACTTTTTCACATTTACGCCTGTATTTTTCTCAAAGCGATGAACAAGACACATTTAAAACACATAAAAACACGAAACCCGATGAACTAACGCGTTCATCGGGAAATATTTTTGAGAGAATATTTGAGAGAGAAGAGAATATATTCGGGAGAGAATATGAATTATTTAGAGTCGCGGGGAGAACGCGACTTTGGCTCCTTTTTGCCATGGGTTTCGTGCTTCTGATGTGATGGTCATCAGTTATACCGCTTATGAGACAAGCCCTCCGAAGGTCTAATTTTTATTCAATGTCTACTTTAAGTCAACTTAGCGGGTTGTTTGAGATAACTTGCTTTGTTGATGTTTATAATATAACGATTGAAAATTAAAA